>JBKTHK010000001.1:0-126738 GCA_047240885.1 Slackia sp.
GGCCAGATCGGCATTTGCCGCACCCTGAGCGATGACGCGCTCGAGCTCTGCAACCTATGCATCAGCAGCGGCCTTGCTCTCCTCGGCTTTATCACGCTCATCGAGCCATGCGTTCGCCGCATTGGCCAAAGCTTCGTCTGCGCCGTTTTCAAGAAGCTGCTCGGTCTCGGCGACAAGCTTCTCGCGTACGGCATTCTGTCCGAGCAGCATGCCAAGGCCGTGCTCGGCGTTGTCCTCGAACAAGGAGTTGGCCCATGCGGGACCGCGGCCCTCTTTGTTTACCGTGTACGGAGACGTGGCAGCAGGACCGCCCCAGATCGAAGAGCAACCCGTTGCGTTGGAAATGTACATGCGATCGCCGAACATCTGGGTGACCAGACGGGCATCGCAGTCTAGGCGCAGCCCGCACATGCGCCGGAAAACTCGAGCAGGGGCCAAGCTTGAACTGGCTGCCCTTGACCGTGGCATCCTGAATTTCCGGCTTGTCGGAAACCTCAGCGACACGTAATCGAAGATCTCCTGCTGAGCGAGTTCGCCCTCTGCGGGAGCCATGGACAGCGAATTCGTGGGGCACTGAACCACGCAGACGTTGCAGCCCATGCAGTCGAGCGGGGAGATGGCGAGCGTGTACTGCAGACCAGCGGCGGTTTTGCCCTTGGCGGGAATGAGCGTCGTTTTCTCGGGAGCCGCTGCTGCCTCTTCATCAGTCAGGGCGAAGGGACGAATGGTGGCATGCGGGCACACGAACGCGCACTGGTTGCACTGGATGCACGTAGATGCATCCCACGTGGGAACGGTCACGGCGATGCCGCGCTTCTCATACGCAGAGGCACCGAGCTCGAACTGTCCGTCCACATGGTCGGTGAACGCCGAAACGGGCAGGCTGTCGCCATCCATGCGACCGACCGGCTCCATGATGGAGCTGACCATCTTCACAAGCTCGGGCTTGCCGGCGAGCTCAACGGTCTCCGCCTTATCAGCCGCATCGGCCCATGCAGCGGGAACGTCTATTTTGACATAGGCCGTAGCGCCGGCGTCGATGGCGCGATGGTTGGTATCAACGACATCCTGACCCTTCTTCATATAGGATTTCGTTGCCGCATCCTTCATGTAGCGGATAGCCTCTTCCTGCGGCAGGACGCCGGCGAGGGAGAAGAAGGCGGACTGCATGGTGTTGGTACGCTTGCCCATGCCGATTTCAATGGCAAGGTCGATAGCGTTGATGGTGTAGAGGTTGATATTGTTCTGGGCAATATAGCGCTTTGCCGATGCGCTCAGGTGATGCTCGAGCTCTTCGGGCGTCCACTGGCAGTTGATGTGAACGTGCCGCCGGGCTTGACGTCTTTCACGATGGGAAATCCTTCGTGATATACGACGGATTATGGCATGCGACGAAGTCCGCCTTGTTGACGTAATACGGGCTGCGGATGGGCGAATCACCGAAGCGCAGATGACTGATACGTCACGCCGCCGGTCTTCTTGGAATCGTACTGGAAGTACGCCTGGACGTACTTGTCCGTATGGTCGCCGATGATTTTGATGGAGTTCTTGTTCGCGCCGACCGTGCCATCGCCGCCAAGACCCCAGAACTTGCATTCGGTCGTGCCAGGGGCGGCGGTATTCGGGCAGTTGGGATCCTCGGGAAGAGAAGGCCGGTCACATCGTCAACGATGCCGAGCGTGAACTCGCGACGAGGATCCTTCCAAGCTCCGTGAACACGGCGAAGACAGACGCAGGCGGAGTGTCCTTCGAGCCGAGTCCGTAGCGGCCGCCGACGACCTTGATTCCGGAAACGCCTTCGATGGCAAGGGCGTTGATGACGTCCATGTACAAGGCTCGCCCACGGCACCGGGTTCTTTCGTACGGTCGAGAACGGCAATTTTCTTGACCGTCTTCGGAAGCGCGGCGACGAATTTATCGGTGACGAAGGGACGATACAGGCGAACCTTCACCAGACCGACCTTTTCGCCACGAGCGTTCAAATAATCGATGACCTCTTCCGCAACATCGCAGAACGAGCCCATGGCCACGATGACGCGATCGGCGTCTTCGGCCCCGTAGTAGTTGAACAGCTCGTAGTTGGTGCCGAGCTTGGCGTTGACCTGGTGCATGTAGTCCTCGACTACGGCAGGCAGAGCATCGTAGTAGCTGTTGCACGCTTCGCGATGCTGGAAGAAGATGTCTCCGTTTTCATGGCTGCCGCGCATGGAGGGATGTTCGGGGTTGAGGGCGTGGGCGCGGAATTCGCGAACGGCGTCCATATCGCACATTTCGGCAAGGTCGTCATAATCCCAGACGGCGACCTTCTGAACCTCATGCGACGTGCGGAAGCCGTCGAAGAAGTTGATGAACGGAACGCGACCCTTGATGGCGGAAAGATGAGCAACGGCGGAAAGGTCCATAACCTCTTGGACGTTTCCCTCAGCAAGCATGGCAAAGCCGGTCTGACGGCATGCCATGACGTCGGAGTGGTCGCCGAAGATGTTCAAAGCCTGGGTGGCAACGGTACGAGCGCTTACATGAAGAACGCCCGGAAGAAGCTCGCCCGCCATTTTGTACATGTTCGGAATCATGAGCAGCAAACCCTGAGACGCCGTGTACGACGTGGTCAGCGCGCCAGCTGCCAAAGAGCCGTGCATCGTTCCTGCGGCACCACCCTCGGACTGCATCTCGCACACTTTGACCTTCGTGCCGAAGATGTTCTTCCTGCCCTGCGCAGACCACTGGTCGACGAAGTCGGCCATGGGGCTCGAAGGTGTGATGGGATAAATGCCGGCAACCTCCGTGAAAGCATACGAGACATATGCCGCGGCGTTGTTGCCGTCCATCGACTTGAATTCTCTCGTCATGTTTGCGCTCCTTAGAAAAAAGCATTCGCGGCCCACCGAGGCCGACTGCTTCCTTCATCGCCTGAGTGAAATACACCGCATCATGGTATCGCTCGGCTTGCGCGCGCGCGTGCGCATCGCCATCATGGGGCGTGCGCTTCGGCAAACGGCTTGAGATGGCCGCATTCCCTAGAGAATCGATAGGATTGTTCGAAGCATGGGCGATTTTCGGTTGTTTTTTCGGTTGTTACCCTTCAAAATCCGACGGGGTCTCCCGCTCCAATTCGGCCCGAAGCTGCGGAATCAAACGAGAAAACGTCTCTTCGCGATTCTTTTTATTCAGCTGGCATTCCCATACCACATGAACGCGCCAGCCGTCCGCCTCAAGCGCTTCGACATTGCGCCTGTCACGCTCGACGTTGCGTTCGAATTTCGGAATCCAGTACTCCTGATTGCTTTTCGGCATGGACGGCTTGCAGTGTGGACAGCGGTGCCAAAAGCATCCGTTGATGAACAGGGCCACCTTTTTACCAGGATAGGCGACGTCGGGACGCCCCGGAACGCGCCATTGAAGACGATAGCCCGCAAGGCCTTCTTCTCGAAGCCTTGCACGCACGAGCATTTCCGGCTTCGTATCCTTCCCCTTGTTACCGCGCATGCTCTTGCGCACCGCGGGCGCAACAGGCTTTTCCGGAAAGCGCGGCGCATGCATCACGCAGCGAGTCGAACGCGCATACTTTGCGATGTATTTGCGATGCTCGCGTTTCGCCGTCACGTACCACAGACCGCTATGGCCCGGCTTTCGCTGGCGCATGGCGCCCAAAGGACGTCCTCGCACCAAACGCGCCGCATGAATCCGCGAAGAAACGACCAGCCGTTTTTCGTCAAAACGCCTGGACCGATAGCCCAAGGTCATGCACGGCCGCCCTTGACGTAGGAAACGATGAACGAAATGCCCGCGACCGTAAGCGCCGCACCGAGCCCGGTGTAGAAAAAGGCGATAAACCATTCGGGGAGAATGCCGCTTGCCCGAAGCCCAATGCCGCCGCCCATCATGATGGCCATGATGATGTAGCCCTTCTTGTCGAAGAAGTGCAGGATGTGCTTCTTATCTTCCTCGAATCCGCGAATGCGCTCCGCGTGCTTTTTCACAAGCTTCTGGAACACGAACATATGAAACACAACAAAAATGACAAGCGTCGCAACGAGCACCCACCAGACCAGATGGTCGTGCGTAAGAGCGCCGATTCCAATATTGGCGATGTTGCCGCCGGCGATGATCCAGACGAAGCCGGCGACAAGAAGGAGTTTTTCAGTCGAAATTTTCATGCCTCGGAGTATACTCCCCTCTCCCGCTTCTACGAAAGCACTATGAACTATGTTCATCTATTCAACAAGTACTCGCATGGCCGTCGGCGAAAGCACGCCGAAAGCGCCCTTTCGCCTTTGCGGCCGAAACGAAAGCTCATCCTCTAGGAGCGCGTCTTCAGCAGCTCTCGGCAAGCGTCCGCGATACGCCGCTCCAGCTTGCCGATGTCCTCTCGCCCGAACACATACCGAACCGTCTGCGGGAGATGGGGGCGCTCATAATCGGGCTGCTCGACGCGGACGAACACCGCCTCCACCTCTTCGTAGCCCTGCATCAGCACCGCATAGGAATAGCAGCTTGCCTGCAGCGCGTGTTTTTCGCGCAAAGAACCTCGTCCTGCGCCGCGGGGGTCCCGTCTTGTAGTCCACGATCAAAGCCCTCGAAGCGTCGGCGGCTTTCTCGCAAGCGAACAGGTCGATCGACCCCTCGAGATAACGAGGCATCGCTGAGACATCGAATCCGTCCTCGACGCCTGCATGGACCGCCATAAGCTCCCTGACGCCGTCGAGCGAAATGAAAAACGGCATCTCGGGAACGAGCACCTCGCACTCGGCGCACCGAAGGGCCACGTCGCTTGCAAGCCAGAGGTCAAGCGCCTCCTCGATTCTTCCCCGAGCAGAAGGCCCCAAAGCGCACGTGCGCATGACCGCATCTATCCTCGAGGAAGTGGGGAGCGAAAGTATCGAATCTCCTTCTTTGCGCATGCACACCGACTGCTGGGCGAGCAAATGAAACGCCGTGCCCAGGTCGGTTGCTTTGTCGGCGTCGCGCAAGAGGTCTTGGTACAATGCGCTCCAGAACGCCTCGTCTTCGTCATCGAGCGCTCCGTCAGCAGATGCGGCGCTGACCGAAACGCGAGACGCCTCCTCGTCGCACCCATGCGCCGCCGCAAGCATAGAATAGCTCGCGACCTCCCCTTTCAAGAAGGAGCAAGGACGCTCTTGCACCACAGCCTGCGCAGATACAAGAGGAATATCGACCTGCTCCCTTTCGCGGGAAGAATCGCCGTTATCCGATACTCCGGCCTCCTCCTCGGGCGATTCGTAATCCGAAGCGTCGGTATCCACCCTTTCGATGAGGGCGGGCATGCTTCCGCCGAAATCGACCGATGATATACCGGCCGGTATATCGCCCAGGCCGAACAGGGCGCTTCGAACATCGTCGTATATGCCCGAGTCCTGCGTTATTCCCGATTCGTCCGCGTCTGCTCCGCTACGCACGCTCGCCATGGAAAACACAAGCGCTTCTTTCGCGCGCGTCAAGGCCACGTACAAAAGCCTCCTTCGCTCCTGCAGATCCTGCTCGGCCTCGTAGCTTCGCACGGCTTCGCGACGAGCCATAGGGGAGCAAGCCTGACGGATTGCTTCAACGGAGCCCTCTTCGCATGCGGCGTTCTCATCAAGCCCGACGCCGTATTTTTTGTCCATGGCCTTCACAACAGGCGAGCTGCTGGAAAACCCCGAAAGAGACCTGCTCGGCGACAGGCCCACATAGGCGACCCCTTCTATGACGCTGCACGAAAAAGAAGACGAACGGGCGCGCGACGAACCCATTTCCGCCACGGCGACGATGGGAAACTCCAGGCCTTTGCTCGCATGCACCGTCATGATGCGGACGAAATCGCCGCCTGGAGCAGAAAGCGCACCCGGCGCTTCTTTCGCCGTGGCAATATGGGCCGAAAGCGCGGATGCGACAGACGACGGGCCGCATGCCCGTCTTGCTCGATGGACTCGACGATGCGATCGCCTTGAAGATATTGCCCGCCACCGACTGCCCCTCGGCGCCGAGGAGTTCGAGGCGCGAAAGCCAGCCCGATTCCTCGACGGCTTTCGCCATAATTGCCGAAACGGCTCTCTGCCTGCGCGCGAGGCAAGGTTTTCCACGACGCGTACGGCATGGGCGAGGTTCTCTGAGACCTGAGCGCTCCCGCTTTCGAGCAATCGGGCCATTTCGGAGAATCCGACGTCTATTCCCCGCCTGCGCGGCATCTCCCCCTCTTCGTCGAAGCATGTCGAAAGCGCGATGAAATCGTCTGCCGACAGAACGAACATATCGCTCGACAAGACCTCGAAAAGCGCCGATGTCGCATGCGGATTCGCGATAACCTCCGCAAGACGCTGCATAACGAGCACTTCGGGCGCCGAAGAGAAGATGGATCCGCCTGCGATAACGCATGCGAAGCCGGCTTCGCGCAGGGCGTCGGCGAAGACGTCCGCACGCGTCATTTTCCCAAGAAGCACCACCATATCGCCGGCCGCATGGCCCGCCTCGCGCAATTCCGAAAAACGCCGCGCGATACGACGAGCCTCGAAGCGCGTAACATCGGCAGAGGCGATGCCGCTTCTGGCAGGATATGTGGTGAGCAAAACGCTCACGCGCGTATCGGAGCCTTTGTAAGGGGCCTTCACGGACGATTCGAACCGAGATGGCGCAAGGGACATGAACTCGTCGCCGAAGACGTGCTTCTGCTCGAAGATGCGGTCTACAAACGCAAGAACGTCCCTGTGGCTTCTGAAGTTGTCGGGAAGTTCTATCAGGCCTTCGGGGTTCGCTGCGCGAATTCGTCCCAGATGACGTTTGTAGACCTCGACGTCGGCGCCGCGGAAACGATAGATGCTCTGCTGTGCATCCCCCACCGTGCAAAGGCGGCAGCCGCCCTCGCCCGCCATGCGCGAAATCATATCCACTTGAAGCTGATCGGTATCCTGGAATTCGTCGACCATGACAAGCTTGAACTTATGGGCGAATTCAGCAGCGATGCCTTCATGCTCGCAAAGCGCCCGAGCCGCCTGGATAAGCAGGTCGTCGTTGTCGAGCACGCCCCGTTCACGCTTGGCGCGCCTGTAGACGTCGAAAGCCGAGCGGGCAACACCGAGCACGTCCTCGAGCAAAGGCTCGGCCAGAAGGCAGCGCGCCTCTTGGATAATTTCCGCGCAGCGGGCGGAGCTCAGCGGCTACGGCCTTATATTCTTCATCCGAACCTACCGAGGCCACGGGCAGGCGGCACAGCGAGCAAACCCTTCGCGTCGTGTGTGCGAGCAGCCAAATACGCATCGACCGTTTGTACTCATCCGCCTGCAGAAGCCACGTATCGCGCGACGCGCTCGACTTCTGAGACAATGCGGCTTCGTGAGCCTCTTCGATCGTCTCGGCCAACAAGCGCGCGAGCGTCGAGGCATCACGCGCCCGGGGCGGAACACAGGCAGTCGCACCCGAGGGCTGCTCGATGCTACGCGAAGCAGCTCGATGAGCATATCTTCGACCGACCCCGACCCGAACCCGCCCGATGAGCGAGCGGGAAACTCCGAGAACAAGGCGTCGAGGCCTTCAGGTGCGACGAATTCGTTGGCACCATCGAGAACTTCGGCAACCGAAGCGCGCATGAGCTCGTCGGCACGAGCAGGATCGAGCACGGCAAACGAAGGGTCTATCCCAAGCTCGACTGCATGCATGCGCAGGATGCGCGAGCACATGCCGTGAATCGTAGAAATCCATGCATCATCGACCTTCAACGCCTCCTCGGCCATGCCTTCCGCACGCAAGGTGCTCTTCACGCGCGACTTGATTTCTCCTGCGGCCTTTTCCGTGAACGTGATGGCCATGACCTGTTCTATGCCGTCGAGAAACGCGCCTCCGTCCGGAGCCGAACCCTCCATAAGGGCCCAGGCGATACGCTGCGTGAGGGTAAACGTCTTCCCGCTGCCTGCGCCCGCAGAAACCACCAAGGGCTTGTCGAGCGTCGTGATGCACGCGAGCTGACCAGGCTTGAATCGGCTGAAGTCCATGACGAACTACCCCTTTCTTTTCGGACATGAGATCTCCGGACAATACGCGCACGCCTTCGGAGAGGAAGGGCGGGCCTCGATACACCCTTCCATCAACCGATCGAGCGATGCGGCAATGCGCTCCTCCGTCGCATCGAGCAGCGAAGAGAATTCGTCGCCGAAGTCTCCGCGATATACGCACGTCTGCGCGCGAAGACCGGCGACTTCCGCAGGTTCGATGCTGCGGTCCAAAGCGCCCGACACCTTGGGCGAACGCCCATAGCCCACATAGAGCGCACCCACGACTTCGAGCCCGAGCATGCGACGCAAAGCCTGGGCGTACACGAGCGTTTGAACTTTGCCTTCCTGCAATGAACCGCCTTTCTTCTGCGACTCATAGAGGTCGTAGTCAGACGACAACGAGCTTTTATAGTCTATGACGATGTCCCTTCCGCGATCGTCCACGTCAATGCGGTCGATTTTGCCCATGACGCGATACCCTGCATACTCCACCGCATTCGTTGCAGGAATCTCGAATTCGAGCGCATACGGAGAAAATGACGGCAGCAGAAGCGCTTCCCGATCGAGAAAAGAAACCAGTTTGCTTCCGAGCTCTTCGAGCTCCCTCCGCTCGAAAGCGTCCACGGGAACCAGACGATTGCTCGAAGGCTTCATAACGTATTGCTCCTCGGCGTGCTTCACGATGACGTCTTCCATGATTTTTCGGGCCCGACCGAGCGAATCGGGTGTCACCTTCGGCGCAACCTCGAATTGAAACCTTCTATAGAAAGCCTCGAAGACATTGTGGGAGAAATCCCCCATCTGCACGGCTCCGAAGCCTTCATCAAGCTCATCGAGGCGAAGACGGCGCAGAGCGAACCATTTTTGCGGGCACTCAAGGTAGCTCTCGATCTGCGATGCGGAGAAACACGGATCGAAAACGACCTTGCCTCCCTTCCCCTCGCGCGGCAGCATGATCAACGACCTGGAAAGGTCCGATTCGATTCTATCGAGCCGAGTTTTCTCGACCTTTGCCGAAAGAGGCTGTGCATCATGGCTCACAGAGGCGTTTTCATACAACTTCTCCTCGCCACGATCTATGACCGATTCGAGGAAACACGGAGGAAGCGCGTATTTGTTATCCACCTCTGCGGCGTCCGTCGGATCGAGCCGATAGCAATCCACGAATTCTTCCACGACTGCCGCGGGGTATGTGGGGTCGGCCGATTCGTTATTCAAACGCCGCTCTATGACGAAGCGTCCACGCGCGCGACGCGACGCCTCGACGAACGCCTGACGCATATCGTCCATCGCATGACGTTCGCACGCGACCCCAAGATCGCGAGCGAAAGAAAGCGCGGCATTATCGGTCTGCTTTGCGGGAAACGACACGTTGTCCATATCGCACATGACAACCGTCTCCCACGAGCCTTCGTCGAGCGTTTCCACGTAGAAAGGCTCATATGCACACGTCGGCCGCATCCGTTTCGCAATTCGTCAGGAAATTCACTGTTGCGTGCTCGAGCACGCAACGCACCGTGCAGCTCTCCGCCCCGACCATGCGGGCCGAAGCCATTACCTCGCGCAGCACTGCACAGCTTCGAGCTGCTCGGCTACGTAGGTTCGTCTTCCTGCATGGCGTATGCAGTCGGAGAAATAATCAAGCAAAGCATCGGCATCAACCGAGGCCGCAAGCTCTTCAAAACTCGAAAGAACGGGACGGGAGCGCAGCGCTCAAGGCATTCCTCCTTCTGTATAAGCCTATCTCGACGAACGGAAACGTCGAAGGCATAGGCGCGAGAAGACGAAATGCCGAAAAAGGGTTAAGAAGGTAATCCGAGCACGCTCGGGAGTCAAACGACTCGGCCTCGACTATCGGCCGACCGCGAAAAAGCCCTGCCGAAGTCGGTTTGCCTCCAAAGACGACGAGCATGCCTGGCATGAGACGCCCTGGCGAGAAAGAGCCGGGGCAATCGACCTGTAAAGGTCGAAAGGACGATCGCCGTTGCAGCACGCGCCCATCGCAGGCAAAGCCCCGATGGAGTCTGCCAGGAGAAGCGGCCCGCGTAACGACCCGAGGAAAAGCAAATCGAACGGACACGCTTTCTTCCACGCGGAGATAGACGGCGACTCTCGTCGGTACGCAACCGATTCGCCGAAGGATGCCGCGAGCAACCGCTTCTGCAGCGCTCAGTTCGATACCGTAAACGCACACCTCATCGCCCGCGCTTGCTGATCGTCTTGCGCGGACAAGGGCGCACGCTCGACCAGGGTCGACTAGGCCCGCACGCGCCAGCGCCACCTGTACGCACGCAACGCCTCGACAAGAATTTCACGATGCTCATCGACGCGCATAGACCCGAAGAACCTCGTCGAATTCGGCGATCCGAGCACTTCATCGGCGAGTTCGACAGAAGGAGGCCATGCCCAGGTTGGAGAGTCTCGCATCGTCACAGTCCTCAAGAACCGCGAGGCACGCGATCAAACGCTGCGTTTTCGACGCAAGAGACCTCCCATCGCCCCAAAGCGTCCATTGGGCCTCTATCCACGACCCGATTCCTTCCGCTTTTGCGCCGAAGGCCATTCGGATCGGACGCATGTGCCTTCAAAGGCCAATGCCTGGGCATATCGCGGAAATAACGCTACCCGCACCGCGACTCCTTTCTGCACGAGGCCTTATCGCACTTCGTTGAGCAAACAGACCATCCAGCGTTGAAAACGTCCCTTCATAGGAAAAGGCCGCCCGTAGGCGGCAGCTTTTCCGTGTATGCCGAAAAGCTTACGCAGGAACGACCTTGGTCACTCCGGAACGTGCTCCTTGAGGATGCGCTCAACACCATTCGCGAGCGTCATCTGGCTCATCGGGCAACCCTTGCAAGCGCCCTGGAGTTCCACGACAACCACGCCGTCTTCCTGGACGTCCACCAGGGCGACGTCGCCGCCGTCAGCCTGAAGGCTCGGACGAATAAGGTCGAGCACGCGGCTCACTTGTTCTTTATCGATAGCCATGCTGGCCTCCTTTGCATCGATAGATGTTACTTGAAAATTGTATCGCAACCGAAGGGAGCGCCCAAGCAGGAAAGCCATCGGGATAATATCCCCACGAAGATGCGACGCGCCGCCCACAAGGACGGCGCGATACGGCATGCGGTTTAGAGTTCCTTGACCCAGAGTCCATGCAGATTGCAGTACTCATACACCTTGAGCGCCTTGGCGCCTTCGGCAAGCACGAAGCTCGCCTTGGGCTCGTCCGCAGCAGTGAGCTGGGCAACCTGGTAGCCCTTATCGGTCACCAGGACGACGAACTGAATGAGGTGCTCCTCGGTCATGGGATGCTCGACCTCGCCGACGACGACATGCACATTGGCACCTTCAACGGTAACGGCGGGAACGTGCTTCTCAAGCGCTGCATCGACAGCGCCTGCGGTCAGCTCCACCATCTTCTCGCCGCAGCACATCATGGGAACGCCCGCGTCAACGACCTTGATGGCGATGTTGCCGCAGTGCTCGCATTTGAAGAATTTGATATCCATTATTGCCCCCTTTGTAGCAATCTTTTTTGTTTCCTGAAATGTTACTATTATTGTTGCATTTCAGGAAGACCCTTTTGCGGTAGTTTCATTGTAACCGCATAAATCAGCAAAGCGATGCCGGCGACGATAAGAGGCACCGAAAGAACTTGGCCCATGGTGAGCCAGCCTCCCCACAGGTATCCAAGCTGGACATCGGGCTCGCGGACGAACTCGACAAGAAAGCGGAAAACGCCGTACATGACGAGGAACAGCCCGATGAATGTGCCGCGAGGACGAGGCGGATTCTTGCGAGACAGAGCAAAGAGAACGCAGAAGATAACAACACCCTCGAGCAAAGCCTCATAGAGCTGGGACGGATGCCGAGGCATGGTGCCTGCCGCGCCACCAAACACGACGCCCCACGGCAGATCCGTCGGAGCACCCCAGAGCTCCCCGTTGACGAAATTCGCGCAACGGCCGAAAAACAGACCGATAGCCGCTCCTACCGCCCCCATGTCAGCAAGGGTCAAAAACGGTATATGCGTGATACGCGAGGCGATATATCCGCCTACGAGCACGCCTATCAAGCCTCCGTGAAAGCTCATTCCGCCTTCGTTGAATGCGAGTATCTTCTCCGGATGCTGCAGGTAATACCCGTCTCCGTAGAAAAGGACGTACCCCGCCCTGCCTCCGATGATCACGCCCAAGATTACGCTGAACACTATCACGAAAAACGCATCTTCGTTGACACGCACGCGCCAGCGCTTGGAGAGGTTTCCCAGGATGAGAAATGCGCATATGAAGCCGGCCACGTAGGCAAGACCGTACCAGCGAATCTGGAGGGGACCGATCTGCACGGCAATCGGGTCGAGCATCTGATACAGGTTGTCGAGCATCTTTTTCCTTACATCCTTCAACCTAAACAGGCCAGGCACCAAACGCGGCCTGCCCGAAATAACCAGCCGTCTCCGAATTCGCCCGATAGCCGCTCAGGACGCATCGGAAGAAAGATTCGTCTGCGATGCCCGTGCCAAGATCGATCCGCAGAATTCGACGAATCGCTCGTTGAGGCCGTCGTTCCTTTGGCGTCAAGGATGTTTTCCCAATCCTTGCCCACAACAACCAGAATATCGGTTTCAAACGAATAGCTGATCGCATCGTAAACGGCACGACCCGTCCCAAGGGTCGCAACAAGTGCTTCGGCCTTCGCTTCGTCATCTTCTTTCTGATACACGACGAGCGTACTGTCGTAGACCGCCTGGGCCGCATTGCCGACTTCCGTGACGTTGAACCCGGCGTTTTTCAGAAGCTCGGAAGCATCGAGCGCGGCACCCTCAACACCGCCGCCGTTGTTGACCGTGATGGAGAACGAAGCGGGGTCGACGGAGCTAAGAAGGTCTTGCTTGTCTTGCTGCAACGCCTGACCCTGCTGCATACGTTCCATCATCGCACTCCACTCATCGGCGATAGGAACCTGGTAGCTGACGCCGTTGATTTCGGACGTGTATGTAGGCATGGCGCCGACCATGATAGAGCCTGGCGCAATATCGCGCAGCGACGAGAGAAGGGCGAACGCACCTTTCAGGTCGAGGTCGGACTGAACCAAACCTGCGCACTCGTCCATGTTCATATAGAAAGTCATCTTGCCCATGCCGACAAAACGCTCGAAAAGCGCCTGCGCTACAAGAGCGTCATTGACCCCTCGCTGCTGCTCGGCAAGAGAGGCGAAGTCGTTCGCACGGCAGAAATACAACGCCTGCTCTCCATTCAAAAGCTGAGGACCCGAAGCAATGGCGGAAGATCCAGCATCGGGGTCGTTCGCGGTCTCAGGAACATCGATCTGTATGCCTCCAAGAGCGTTGACAAGCGAGACGAAACTAGACGCGTCCGATTTCACGTAGTGAGAAACCTGAATGCCCGAAAGCTCTTCGACAGCCGTAACCTCCTCGGCATCTCCGCCCACGGACTGCGCGTCGCCAAGACGATGCGTCGCACCGTCCGAAAGCTTCGTGCGAACATTGCCCGGAATGACGGCGATGGAGGCCGACGCCTGATCGGGGTCGGTACGTACCAACAGAGCGACATCGGGACCCGACCCCGAATCGCCATCGTCAAACGAAGCAGAAAGGAGTGTATAGACCGCCCCCTCTTCTGGCGCATCAGCCAACGCAGACGTCAAAGCGGCATCGGATATCTGCATTCTGGCATTAATTCCGCTTACGAACACGAAACCAGCGGCAATCCCCGCGATAGCCAAAGCAGCAATGGCCAGCACAGTGAAGAGCGCGATCTTTCGACGCCTCCCCGATGCTATGGCGCGCTCGATAAACGCCTGCTGGCTCATGCGATTGGCGTAATCGCGACGGGCCTCACGCGTAGACGTGTTCGGCAGAACCTGGCGATCTTCCTCGTTCCGCCTTGCGCGTACGACGCGGATTGGAGAAGTCCTTCCGAGCCGTAGGAAACGGACTGGGAACGCGAGCAACATGCGTTCCCAGCGTCGCACGCCTCATCTGGCGTGAGGTTTTCTTGTATTGCGCGCTACTAGGACGACGAGTAACCATAGACTTCCGCCTTTGCTACCAGTCGATATCTTCGTCGGCTTCGCGGTGCAGCTTCGCCCCAAGAGACGAAAGCTTTCCGACATAATCTTCGTAACCGCGGTCGATATGGTGAATCTTATGCACGCGCGTCACCCCTTCGGCAAAAATGCCCGCAAGCACCAGGGCCGCGCCGCAACGAAGGTCGGTCGCCTTGACGTCGGTTCCCTGAAGAGAGCTCACGCCCTCAACAAGCGCATGATGATCTTCGATGGTGACCTGGGCGCCCATACGACCGATTTCGTCGGCGAACATGAAACGATTCTCGAACACGTTCTCCGTAATAACCGAATTGCCCTGAGCAACCGCGGCAAGGAGCATGAACTGAGCCTGCAGATCGGTGGGAAACCCAGGATGAGGAAGCGTCTGAATATCGATTCCGCGCAACGCAGCAGTGCGAAAAACCGTAATGTAGTCGTCTCCCAAATCGATTTCGCAGCCCATGGCGTGAAGTTTCATGAGGGCCATACGCAAAAAGCCCGGCTCGATGCCGCGCACGGTAACAGGACCACCCATCATGGCGCCGCCTACCAAAAACGTGCCTGCCTCTATGCGGTCTCCGACCGTCGTGTGCTCGCACGGGTGCAGCGAAGACAGCGGAACGCCTTCGACGACGATCGTGGGAGAGCCGGCGCCACTCACCCGAGCCCCCATGGCGTTGAGCATATCGGCGAGGTCTTCAATCTCAGGTTCGCGAGCAGCGTTTTCAATCACCGTTTCGCCTTCGGCCGTGACCGCACACATCATGGTGTTTTCCGTAGCTCCGACGCTTGGAAAATCGAGCGCGATATAGGCACCGTGCAGACCGTTGGGAGTGGTTGCCTTGATGTAGCCGTGATCGGTCTCGAAGTGAACCCCGAGCGCCTCCATGCCGACCATGTGCATGTCAATCTTACGGGCTCCCAGATTGCAGCCGCCCGGCATAGCAACACGAGCTTCGCCGAAGCGGGCCACAAGCGGGCCAAGGACAGAAATAGAAGCTCGCATTTTGGATACGAGTTCATACGGCGTTTCCCAGGTATCAACCGATGCCGTATCTATGACAAGCGTATGGCCGTCGCGCGATACGCGCGCGCCTAATGTCTCAAGAACCTTCGACATAATGGTAATGTCTGAAATGAGAGGAACATTGTGGATGACGCTTTTTCCACCTCCGAGAATAGAGGCGGCGATCAGCTTAAGCGCGGAGTTCTTAGCGCCGGAAACCTTCACTTCGCCGATGAGCGGCGTGCCGCCTTCGACGACATCATCTCTTTCGCCATAATGACTTCCCCTTCTATCGCAAGAGACGCAATCATCGCGTCTTTCGAAAATAGCAGACGTGCGGTTCGTGCACTTCGGAGCTCAGCTCGACCGAGCGGACCAAGCATCCGTGTTGATACATCAGTTCATTCTCTCAAAAAGCACAAGAAGGTTGAATACCGAAGCAGCAAGCCTTGCGGTAAAACCATAGTCGCTCGATTCGATCGCAGTCCTTCAATAGTAGCCTCTTGATTGCGGCTCGACTCGATTGCAGCTCGGCCCAACACGAAAAAAAGCGCCGGCATAACGCCGACGCTTTCATGCATGCGGTAAAGCAGAAGTTATTCGCCCAAAGCGAAGCGCTTGAAGTCGACAACCTTGATGGAACCGCCAAGCTTCTTGGCAACCTCGTCGGTGTACTGAGCGATGGTCTGGTCGGGGTTCTTGACGAACGCCTGCTCGGTGAGGCACTGCTCCTTGTAGAACTTCTCCAGACGACCGGTGGCCATCTTCTCCTGGATGGCCTCGGGCTTGCCGGACTCTGCAGCCTGAGCCTTATAGATGCTCATCTCGTGCTCGACGACGGCAGGGTCGACCTGGTCGCGGTTGGCAGCGATCGGAGCAACAGCAGCAACCTGCATGGCGACGTCGCGGCCGTACTGCTTGAACTCGTCGGAAGCGGTGTCTACGCCCTCAACATCGAAGGAAACCAGAACGCCGATCTTTCCGCCCATGTGGATGTAGGAAGAAACAGCGCCAGCCTCAACGACAGCAAAGCGAGCGAGCTGGGTGTTCTCGCCCATAACATGGATGCAGTCGGTAACGACAGCCTCGACGGTCTCGCCGTCAATCTCGGCAGCCTTGAGCGCGTCCATGTCGGCAGGCTTGGCAGCGAGGGCAGCCTTGGCAACCTTCTCAGAGTAAGCCTTGAACTTCTCGTTCATGCCAACGAAGTCGGACTCGCAGTTGAGCTCGACGACAGCGCCGGTGGTTGCGTCCTCGGAAACGAGAGCCATGACGGTGCCTTCGTTGGTGGCACGGCCGGCCTTCTTGGCAACAGCGGCAAGACCGCGGGTGCGCAGAACGTCGACTGCCTTGTCCATGTCGCCGTCAGCCTCGACGAGGGCCTTCTTGCACTCCATCCAGCCGGCGCCGGTCATTTCACGGAGCTCCTTGACCATAGCAGCGGTAATGTTAGCCATGGAAATGTTCCTTTCTAGAAAAGAGGGCTCCTCGACGAGGATGATTCCCACGAACGATGAAATTCGCGGAACCTCCTCGGAGCCCGTGCCTATTCGTGCGGAGTAAACGAACTATTCAGCGGCAGGAGCCTCTGCTGCCTCAGCAGCCTCGGCCTCTGCAACCATCTGCTCTTCGATGACGGGAGCGCCAGTAGCAGCGATCACAGCGTCTGCAACGAAGGTGCAGAGCAGGTCGACGGAGCGGATGGCGTCGTCGTTTGCGGGAATGCCGTACTCGACGTCGTCGGGATCGCAGTTGGTGTCAAGGGTGCCGACCACGGGGATGCCAAGACGCTTGGCCTCGTGGATAGCGAGCTGCTCACGGTTGGTGTCAACAACGAAGATGGCGTCGGGAACGGTCTTCATGTTGCGGATGCCGTTGAGGTTAAGCTGCAGCTTGGAGAGCTCCTTCTTCAGCAGGACCTGCTCCTTCTTGGGCAGAACGTCCATGCGGCCGTCGGCCTCCATGGCCTCAAGCTCTTCCATGCGAGCGACGCGAGAGCGGATGGTGACGAAGTTGGTGAGCATACCGCCGAGCCAACGAGAGTTGACATAGGGCATACCGCAGCGGTCGGCCTGAGCAGCAATGGCTTCCTGAGCCTGCTTCTTGGTGCCGACGAAGAGGACGGTGCCGCCCTTCTTGGCGACGTTCTCAACGAACGTGTAGGACTGGTCGAGACCGATGAGGGTCTTCTTGAGGTCGATGATGTAGATGTCGCCACGATTGCCGAAGATGTACGGCTTCATCTTGGGGTTCCAGCGACGGGTCTGATGACCGAAGTGTGCGCCTGCATCGAGCAGGGACTTGATGCTGACTTTCGCCATTGCAATCTCCATTCGTTAAACCTCTGCCTGCGGTCACCCCCTCCCCCGCAGCCTTTTTCCGGTGGCCACTCGCGGTGGGAAAGTCACGCAAGCATGTGAAATATAGAAACTTCGCTATTATACGATGCGTTTTCGCAAATGCAAGAAAAAAGAACGAGGCGGGTGGCGATCCCGCCGGCCGAATCCCACTTAAGCCAGCCTCGCCACCAGCGTAGGCAAAACCACCTACGCATGAGGACTTCGCACGATTCTCGTAAAAACCGCCCGGCCACACGACTCTCGGCTCTTGCGTAAATCCACTAGCGCGCATAAGCCTCGCAGCCAATCAGGCCCAAAAGGTCCTCCGACCCACGCAAGTTCTTCAAAAGCACCAAAAATGCACGGGAAAACACTTCCGCTATCGCAAAAGTCACGAAACGTATCCGAATCGAGCGATTCCGCGATATACGAAGCGTTTAAGAACGTAGATATTACCCATTATTAATATATATGGGCATTAAAAATTGGAGTATTCAGAAAGAATGGTCTGCCGTTGATACGTTTCGTGCAATATGCGAGTTCAGAAACGCCACCGAGTACATTTTAATCGCCCAGACGCATCGAAGACCCCATATCCAAAGCACCCAACAAATTAGAAGCACTCGCGTGTTCGAAACCACTAGACTCAGGAAGCAACCAAAGCTCCCGAGCGCCCGAGAAGCCCCGCACGCATACCTTAGGCAACCACGGCGCCGAACGGCATGAGCGAAAGTTTCGCCATCTTGAAGCTTTGCAGCCCGAAGGGGATAGCCACAATGGTGATACAGCATGCGACGCCGGCCAACACGTACGCAATTGCCATGGGAACGCCGGCGAAAATCAGCCAGACAACATTCGCGATCAAGGACGGCGCGCCGCCACCGTATTCCACGGTCTTGCCGAAAGGCGCCAACGTCAAGCTTGCCATTTTGAACGCTTGGCGACCAAGCGGAATGCCGATGATAGTGATATAGAACACGCAGCCGACAAGCAGCCACCACAAAGCCGTCCAGATACCGCCGAGCACAATCCAGATGATGTTACCGAGAGTCTTCATTGCAAACCTTTCACCCTAAGCGGCCCGTCCGTCTCCTACTTCCCTGCCATGTTCTCGCTCAAGCCGACAATTTGCCCGCTCATGTCGCCCGAGCAAATGCCCTCGAATTCCTCCAAAGACGCAAACGTGTCTCTGCGCGCCCGCTCGATAAGGGCGGAAACCTCATCCTTGCGCGTTTCTTCATTCGTATCTCCACCGGCGCCAAGCAAAGCTTTTCTGGTGCTTTCGTCCATAGGGCTTTGTCGAGCGGCCTCCAAAATCAGGCCGCCCTTCTCCCGCGCGAGCTCTTCATGTAGTCCCCGCAGAAGACACCCCCATAGGAGAATCGGACCCGCCGTCGTTGATTTCAATCCAATACTCAGACATTGTCTGAATCATGGTGTCGACGTAGTCCCCATACGCTCGTTCCAGCTCCGCCTTATCGACAGGACCCGCAACCTTCGCTTTGAAATTCTCGACCGCCCTGCCTTCACCAAAGCCGCCCAGATATCCGGCAACACCGCCGAAAATCCCCTCGCTCCAGCCGAGATACGAATCCACATGAAGCAGGCACTGGTCGTAGTACTCGTTGATTAGGGGGTCGAGCGTTTGTTTTCTATTCTCGATCAGCTCAGAGAATTTTTGCCGATACCTCTCGTTGATATCGCGCTCTTCCTTATGCTCTTCGATTGCACCTTCCAGGACAGCGACGATATTGTCCGTGCTTTCTTTGACGAAAGCGTCCGCCGCCGTGTATTCCTCGGTCTCCCGAGCTTTTGACGTTGTATCTTCAAGCAGCCAGAACGCGAAAAACGACGCGATCGATAGCAGTCCAATTGCCACGAAGTATCTCAGAAGATAAGGGCGTTCGCCCTGGCGTTCCTCGGTGCGCAACCGAGTCTTGCCCTCGGCGAAAACATCGACGTCCTCCCTAACAGGAAGAAGCCGAAACTCGCCCTTCATTTCCTGCCAAGAAAGCAGGCAAAAGGCGAACTGGCTCACCACGCCCAAGAACACCGAAAGAGCCAAGGCGAACTTCACCGCAAAAGCCGCGAAAAATGAGGTCTTCGCTATCTGAACTAAACCGTAATTCGTCAGATTGTTCATAAGCGCCGACAGCTTATCCACTTCGCTCAGAAACGCCGAAGGCGCATCCGCGAACGGCATATACGGATGACGGAGGACGTCCAATGCGTCGAACTGGGCATCCACCGAGCTTTGCACGGACAGCACCGCATAGACCAGGCATAGCACGAACAGAACAAGTCCGCTGCTCCATTTCATTGCCTTCGCCTTGCGATATTGGGAACGAAATTCCTTCTTGGCTATCCTGTCGGCTACATGAAACGCCAGATAATACAAGGGAACGGCCGCCCAGATAAGGACCCAGATAAGACCATCCCAGCGAGGAGCGCCCAAGACGAAGAAAAACGCCGAAAACAGCGAGAACACGAAAAGGGCAATGAACCAGATCAGCCATTTCCTGTTGTACTTCGAGAGCTCGCCGCCTTCGGAAAACATATCCTGCTTGTGAACGCGCCTAATCATCACGTAATACAGCGCGCCCATAGTGGCAACCAACGCATATATAAGAAGTATCGGAGGGAAGACGAACCAGGGCAAACTTGTGGCGCAGGCGCCAGCAAGCGTCAAGAACAAGGCAAGAGGAAGCGCTTTGGCAAGATAGCGGAGGACGTCTTTCCCATGCAAGTCGGCAAAAACACCACGAATTGCATGGGATACCGTGTCCAGCTTATCGTCAAATATAGCGAACATGCTTGCCTTTCCTTTGGTAATTGCTCATTGCCGCATAGCATCGCACAACATGTCAATGCGCGCGATAGGCAAGCATAATTCCTAGCTGTCCGCACGAAAAAACAAGGTGTGAGCTGCAAGGCCGTCTCCGCAAAGCTCCTGATGGGATATAGCCGGCTTCCCAAGCTTCAGCTCGAGAACGTCCACGAGTTCGCCGACATGCACCGACGGCCCCACGACCTCAACCGCAACAGACTCTTCTTCATGGAAACGCACAGTACGAGCGTTATAAGAACAATCCGCGTCCAAGGCCGCAATGAACTGGCAGAGAGTCTCATTGTTGTCATCCTCAAAATCAAAATCGGGAAAGGCGAATACGAGCATCTGGCGCCCATATTTCATGTCAGCATACACATCAGGATTGCCTTCACCGCGCAAGTGACGCTGAATACCCTCGCCCATGTTTTCACAACGAGCTACGAACACATCAGCGTAGTCATGCAATTTGGCGTCATTCGGTTTTCCTTCGTAAGACGCGATGACAAAGTAGCCGGGACTCTTCAAGGGGGGTACGGAGCCAAGCTGGCAAGCCCTCTCCCACTCCACGATGAAATCACGCGCATTCATTTTCGCAGTAGCACCCCTAAGCAACTGCTGTCGAGCATCTGCGAGCTCCTTTTTCTGAATATGCTTTTCCGAAGAAGCTCTCAGAGCCGAAAAGGCCGAGCCGGCAGTGTCCCCCACTACTGCCACAACGTCAGACGCCGCACCGCCCACGACGTCTGCGGCCTTCGAGCCCGCCGTGGCTCCTTTCTCCGCCGCCTTCTTCACATACGGAGTCGCCGCAACGGCTGCCTCCTTGATTTCGTCTTTGTGTTCCCAGGCCTTTTTGGCCGCCTTGACGGCAGCCGCTTGAACCGCGGGATTTTTCGCTAACGCAGCAGCCTTGCCAAGCAGCCCGGCAACAGGTACAGCCATAGCAAACTCCTTTTCAATACTCAGGTGAATTTCCGTTCCATAAGGTCTTCGCATAAATCCTCGACAGACCATGCTCGTTAAAAAAGCCATTGCCGTAATGGTTCGGCCCTCTAGCTCAAAAGATTGCAACGACAGGCTCACTCTTCATGAAGTGCCCCTTCTCTCCATATGAACTCGACATTGTAGCCATCCCCTAAAGCAGCATAGAACATATCGCGAATATTCTCTTCTGCGTTAGCCTTAGCCTCCTCAAGAAGGCCTCCCTGTATTGCTTCGTCGTTGCTCCTGTTGAAGAGCTCTTTCTGAAAGCTATCAACATCTTCAACATGGATAGGATTCAGCGAGTTACCGTTTTCCTCCAATACTCCAGAATTAACCATGTCAGGAGTGTTTGAGACAATGTAAGGCGCATCAAGGCTTACCCTAAGCGTCGTTCCGCTTTGCGAAAACTCAGCAGTTTCCAGATTGATGCCAGCTTTAATCTCTCCCTGGTAGCGATACCAGAAGCTATTCTCCGTGAACGGTATGTCCACAAGGTCGAATAGTCTACTTCTGTCCTCGGCCTTGTCGACGAAGAAGTAATTCTGCGAAGCGCTTACGAGTTCGTTTCGCGAGACTATGCGCTCAAAGACCACCGTAGCCTGACCTTCATCTTCATCTTTCGGGTTGTAGTTCTGAAAAAATAAGAGCCCAGAAGCCCCGAGCAGCATTCCTGCCAGCATGCCGAGGAGCGCCCATTTTGCTTTTGGGAAAACTCTACCCTTCAACGCCTTCAGTGATTTTGTCCCCATCGGTGCTTACCGCCCTTTCCGCCTTTAGCCAAGTCGCATGTCGTTCCGTTCCGTCTCTTCAAAAGAGCCCGAACCAGCAAAAGGGGCCACGACAGCGACGCTTTGGCCAATCGCATCCCTACTCACTTGACGACTCCATCCAACCTCAAGAAAATAGCGGCTCTCCATAGAGAGCCGCTATCAACAATAACACACCTACACTGGGCAAATGGATAACGCTCGCGAAAAGAAAAGTCTCGGCCTTGCTGTCAAAACCGCCAGGGAGAAGCAGGGTATCTCGCAGCGCCGTTTTGCCCTGATGACAGGAACAAGTCGTTCTTACCTCTGGAAAATCGAATCCGGATCAGCCGATATAGGCATCGATGTTCTGTGCAAGATTGCTCGAGCTCTGGGCGTCAAAGTGAGTGATTTAATCGACTTCTGACCCTCAGCCTACAGCAACCCCGCCGTTTTCGTTGCAATTCGTCCGCTCACTTCCGCAAGGTAAAGCGCATCGGCTTCACTGAGCGTGTCCTTGTCGATTTCGCTTATAGCCGCCATTGCTTCCAAGGCTTTCCATCTACGATTAAACAAGTCAAGCTCTCCATATGGGTAGGCAGGAAAGCGACACTAGCAATTGCGCCAGTCCGAAACACCTTTATTCGCTCAAAGCGTCAATATCAGCCTGAAATTCGTCGGCTTTTTTCTTGGCTCTCTCCAGGTCATGCCCATAAACTTCGCTGCGAACATCTGAGTAGAGATCGTATACATCAGACTTGAAATCAGACCAAGCATCATATACGTCGGACTTAGCATCCGACCATAAATCATACTCGTTAGAAAGCGATTCCGACCACTCACCATATCCAACAGTGTCATACGCATCATCCAGAATGCCGCTATAGAACGAGTCATACATATCATCTAGAACACCGTCGTAGATTCCATCGTATATATCGTCGCCAGCATCTTCATATATGACATCATAAATGGCTTCGAGATCGTCATATTTCTGACCGTCCGTGCGATCGCTAGCGAGAACGGAATTGACGCAATCAACACTGTATTGTCTTAACCTAATACCAAGATTTTCTGTCTCCGCAAGCGCGTTGGCGTAAAACGCCTCCACCGCTCCAATGTTTTCGACGTATTTTTCGTAAGAATCTATGTCTGCCACCAATGCCTCGTATTCGGCGGATATGGAAGCCAGGGTCTCGTCGACATCGGTCGTTACCGTTGATTCTAAATCCTCTATAGAAATGCTCTCTTTAGACCCTATCGCCGGCAACTCGGTCTGCCCGGAAGCCCGAGCACCTTCAGCAGTCTGGCCACCGTCTCCCGCAGTCGTTCCATTGCTGCATGCCGTAAAACACGTAGACGCAAGAGCGAGAGACACGACAAATATCGCAGCCTTCCTCATAAAAGCCCATCCTTTCCTTGATTGACAACTCTGAAATCATCATGAATTATTCGAATCCTCATTTCCTCAGTTGCCAACTGAATCGGGGCGATATGCCGGCAGCATGCCAATTATTGGTGTCACAAATTCAATTGAGGACGCACCCCCCCCCCCAGAAGCGCGAGCTAGTGCGATAGGGTTCTCAAAACGACAAAACGCACGAAAACGCGACCGGACACTCGAATTTTGCACGATATGTACCAAAGCGGCGCGCATCGAAGCACCGTGCAGGTACAAAATCCCTTGCTTAATCAACAAAATATGCTTTTATGTAGATTATCTTCGCCTCATTCGGCTCGTGGAGCCTCGCCGATGGTACGTTTCGTACAAAATTCGATTCCGCGGGAATGAAACCGCGCATTATGGGCGCGCAACATAAGCCGCACGCCGTTTCCCTACCAGGCTTGGGCGTATGCCTCTACCGAGGCATACTGAGGCAACGATCCCCCATTGGCTTCGAAAGTCGTCGTTTCGCCTTCCGCCGGACAATCGACATAGGTTGTTGTTCCGTAGGCGATTTTTCCCGCATCGTCTCTCAGCACAACCGTCACCGCCACTTCGCCTACAGAGCTTGCGCCAGACGCGCCGCCGAGGTACGTCACTTCGCCCGTAAAACACATCCCGCCGAAACCGTTTGACACAACAGACACGTCATGCACTTCGAATTTCGGACTCTCTACCACATACTTCGAAACGTCATAATCTGCCGGCCTGGCTATCGTGAATTCAACGCTTTCGGGAGGCGTCCCGTTCCCGGCGACAAATCCGAAACAAATCGTTTCACCAGGGTTGATGGCACATAACACCTGATCCTGGGAAAACAGCACCTTGCCCGAAGCGTCCCTGCCCGTGATTTTCACCGTGGGAAACAAAACCCTGAAACCGTCTTCTTCGTTCTTCAGGAGAAACGCATAGTTAACGTATCCGCCGGAATCAACAGACCAGCCTGAATCCGCGATAGAAAGCGCACCGAATGCAGCCTCTACATCGGCGTTGGAGCTTTCGCCGCTTTCGAACGACGGTAGACTCGACTCGTGCTTCAGCCCTTCTTCGACGCCGTCCTGTGCCGCTTCGGCAACAGCGTCTTCTTCGGCAGCGTCGTTCGACACGATGTTCGCGACGCCTCCGCCTTGATTCGTTGTAGCGGGATCGCCCCCGAACTTTTCCGCAAGACGGGCGCATGTGCTGATGTTCAGTATGAGCACGCCGCTTAATGTGGCGACAACCGCCACCGACAGAAGCCCTATTTTCAACGCTGTGTGAACGCGACTTTCGCGCCGCTCCATTTCGTCTTGCGCAGCAACATGAGCAGCGGCCGATTCAAGCGCCTCTCTCTTCAAGGACTCATCGGGCCAAGGTTGCGAACCGAGCGAACCAGAATCGTCGACCTGGGACCGCGATTCCGACAGCCTGGAAGCATCCGGTCGACTCTGCGAATGCGGCACATCTGAATTGTCGGGTTTTTTGCACACCGCAGCTAGCGCCCGAGATAAATCGACAATCGACTGATATCGATTGCCCGGCTCGAAGGCCGTCCCTTTCTTTATTATTTCGGCGATATCGGTCGGAACCACCTGCCGATTCTCGATCGCCTGCGAAAACGTCTTGCTTCCCGGCTCGGGGCTGACTCCCGTCAGCAAATACCCCAGCATCTGCGAAACGGAGTACACGTCGCTGCGCACATCCGCAGGGGCAAACCCGTACTGCTCGGGCGCGGCAAACCCCCATGTGCCAAACCTCGCAACATCGTCGGTAGATTTCTGAAACTCGAACTTGGCAATGCCAAAATCGATTAGATGCGCGCCGTCGGCCGCGATGATGACGTTCGAAGGCGCCACGTCGCAATGCACCATCTGTGCGCATGCATGTCGGCAAGCGCCTCGCACACATCCTGCACCGCCTGCACGGCTTCATCTACCGGCAGCGACCGCAAGCGGCCATGATACTTTCAAGCGTATTTCCCGGCACGAAATCATACACCGCAACAAAGCAATCGGGCAGCTCATACGTCAATGCAACCCGGGGTAAACGCAATGAATCGCACTCTTGAAGCACGGCCCATACCGCGCGATTGGCGAGTTCCAACGGAATTTTCTTGAACGAACGGACCCGACCCTTCCATGGTCACGCGTTCCGTCACACCCTTGCCGCGACTCCGTCAAGCGTGCGCTCAACATGATAAGCATCATCGATGCTCAGCGCATGTATGAGCTGCTCTTCATTCAAACCAACTATCCTCGTTCGCGGCATAGGTACGAAACCACTTTTCGCGCGTTCATCGAAGCCGCAAGCGAACATCCGAACAAACGTCGGTCGAAATTTTAAACAGAACATGCAATCGCTCATCAGTGCCAACGAATTTAAAGAAAGCGCGCCGTAACAAACCCGGAATCGGCAAGACTTCGAATCAAGGTAAGCGGGGTCAATGCGATACTTGGCCAGACTCGGCAGAAAAAGCCGCCCAACCAGGCCTCGGAAGGTCAAGGCACGTCAGGCTAACGCAGCGGACCCGTTCCAAGAAGCGTCTTCTCACCGAGGTCCCACAAGGTATCGTCGCACTCTTCCCGTGTCATGCCGTGATCGATGCACCATGCAATAATAGCGTCACGGCGCACTTTCGGCCACAGTTCGGACGTTCCCGCCAAACGAAGAATACGCTGCGTTTCTTCAAACGTACATCCCATGCCAAATGCGATCATGATGGTTTTATCCCGACCCGGATGAAGACATTTTCCCTTGAAAATATCGTAGGTAACCGTAGGAGGCTGCACGCCCGATGCGCGTATCACTTCGGCGACCTTCATGCCTTTTTCATCCAACAATTCGTGGAGATATGCACTAAGCGTGCGATCGAGCGTGACTTCTTCGTCAAGATATTCCTGCGGACTTGCTGCAGCACGCAAACGCGCAAGCAAATCTTCGGTCAAACGCTCTTCAGGCATAGCATTCCCATCGTTAAGACAAACATGACAAACAAACGAATTTGACGCACCGTCGCGCAAACGACGAAACGAGCAAACCGCGCGATTCGAGGAGACAAGCACGACTCAAGGAATAAAACGCATCGTTTCCCTTCCTCCAAACCATTATGCCACGACACCCTAAAGCATGATTCGAGACGATATGCTCCCAAGTTTAGAACGATTTGCGCCAATACAGCTCCAAGCCAGAAGAACAACCGATAATTGCCTGGACACGGAGGGTGGCCGCACGGCTTGCGCACGCAGTTCTAGATGGACTCCCTGAGTTGCCCGAAAACGAAAAGGCGGCCTGCACAGCAGACCGCCCTTGAATGCGCGACTTTCTTCGAAGCCTTACTTCTTCAGCAACATCTTGAACAAGCGGCCAATTTGCACGACCGCGGTAGGAGCAAACGCAAGCCCCACGATTTGCGCGAACTGCATGCCCGTCAACGGCGCAACGGAAAACGCGCTCTGCAAGAATGGGACGAACAGCACCAGCGAAAGAAGGACAAATCCGCCGAACCACGCCAGAGGAACCCACTTATTGGTGCAAAGCCCCAGCTTGAAAATGGATTCTTCGCCACGGCAGTTAAACCCATGGAACAGACGCGCCAATGCCAACGTAGCAAACGCCATCGTAGAGGCAAGAGCGGCACCGCCCGCAGAAAGCCCCAGGTAAAACGCCGTCATTGATGCCACGGGATCAAGGCGCCGTGCCAAACGACCTTGCGTGCAAGCGGCGCGTCCAGAATAGACGACTTGGGGTCGCGCGGTTCCTGATCAAGCAGGCCCTTACGTGCAGGCTCGAGACCAAGCGCGATAGCAGGCAGACTGTCCGTCAAAAGGTTGATGAACAGCAGATGCACCGGCGCGAACGGCACGGGCAAAGCCGCAAGCGACGCGAACAAAACAGCCATGATGCCCGCCATATTGCCCGAAAGAAGGAAATGAATGGACGCCTTGATATTCGCGTAGATGCTTCGTCCGTTCACCACGGCCTTCACAATCGTGGCGAAGTTGTCGTCCGCAAGCACCATAGAAGCCGCGTCTTTGCTGACCTCCGTGCCCGTGATGCCCATGGCCACGCCGACGTCCGCCTTTTTCAATGCGGGGGCGTCATTCACGCCGTCGCCCGTCATAGAGACGATGCAGCCACGACGCTGCCACGCCGAAACGATGCGAATCTTGTGCTCGGGAGAGACGCGCGCATATACCGAAACCTTGGGCAGCACCTCGTCGAGCTGCTCGTCGCTCATGGCGTCGAGTTCGGTTCCCCAAGCGCAATATCGCCGTCTCGAAAATGCCCACAGTGCGCCCGATGGCGGCGGCTGTCACTTTGTGGTCGCCCGTAATCATGATAGTGCGAATGCCGCCGCGCTTGGCATCGGCAACCGCCTGCGCGCTTTCCATGCGCGGAGGTCAACCATGGCAACAAGACCCACGAACGTGAAATCGCGCTCGTCATCGAGCGAGATGTCGGTGCTTGCAACCGTGCGGTTCGCAAACGCAAGCACACGCAGACCTTGCTTGGAGAAAGCGTCGTTCGCGGCGGCAATGTTCGCACGCATCTCGTCGGTCATCTCCACATCGCCCTCGTGCGTCATCATGCGCACACAACGCGCGAGCAAGACATCGGGAGCACCTTTGGTCAGCATGAGTAAAGAACCATCGAACTCATGCACGGTGCTCATGAGCTTTCGGTCCGAATCGAATGCGAGTTCTGCAAGCCGCGGGTACTCAACACGCGCATCCTCTTCACGAAGACCGTGAGCATCGCCCCAGTCAACCAGGGCGATTTCGGTCGGTCGCCCACGGCGGCTCCGGTTTCTTCGTCCGTTGTGGCGTCGCTTGCCAAAAGACCCACGCGAACCAAACGAAGCATGACCGGATCGTCCGTCGAGGCATCGACAGCTTCAACGACGTCGCCATCCGCCCATGCCTTGACAACCGTCATTTTATTCTGCGTGAGCGTACCCGTCTTGTCGGAGCAGATAACGCGCACCGATCCGAGGCTTTCCACAGCCTTGAGGTCTTTGATGATGGCGTTTTCCTTGGCCATCTTCTGCGTGCCCATCGCCAAGACAATCGTGACGATGGAGCTGAGCGCCTCAGGAATGGCCGCAACGGCAAGAGCCACAGCGAACAGCAAAGAGTCCATAACCGGCATATGGCTACGGAACACCGACAGAGCGAACACCAGAACGCATACGGCTAAAACCGCTACGGCAAGCTTCTTCGAGAAATCGTCCAGGTTCTGCTGCAACGGCGTTTTGCGCTGTTGGGTCTGGTTCATCAGATGAGCAATATGCCCAATCTCGGTTTGCATGCCCGTTCCCGTAACCAGCATCACGCCGCGGCCATACGTCACCAGCGAACCGGAAAACGCCATGTTCGCCTGGTCGCCCAAAGCCACTGAGGCACCTTCGAGAGCGTCGATGCTTTTCTCAACAGCCTCGGATTCGCCCGTCAGCGAGCTTTCGTTCACTTTGAGGGAATAGCTTTCGATCAATCTGCCGTCGGCGACCACCATGTCGCCTGCTTCCAGAAAGACAATATCTCCGGGAACAACATCCGGACCTGCAATTTCTTCGCGCACGCCGTTGCGCAAGACCTTGGCAACCGGCGCCGACATGCTCTTGAGCGCATCGAGCGACTTTTCCGCCTTCACATACTGCACCGTGCCAAGAATCGCGTTCAGAATCAGCACCGCAATGATTACCGCCGTGCTTTCAGTGTCTCCCGTCAACATTGAAATGCCCGCAGCGATGATAAGAATCACCACGAGCAGATCCTTAAATTGGTCCAAAAAGACCATCGCAACGCTTTTTTTCTTGCCCTCCGCAAGCTGATTGGGGCCATGCGCCTCAAGGCGCTCCTTCGCCTGCTCGTCGGACAGACCGTCCGCAGAGGCATCGAGACGCGAAAGAGCCTCAGATGCCGTCATGCGGTAATACGGCTCAGCCATAACTTCCCCTTTCTCTCTTTCCCATGCCGAGCAGTGTAGCGAGGAAAGAAAGACGCATCCCCGAAAAGCGTCAACCGTTTCCGATATGAAAGAATGCCGAAATGCACCAAATACAAGAAGGGAAGATGCCGCAAAGGCTACTGGACAGGAGTCCGCCACGCGCAAGGGTCGGGTGCCGCGCCGGCGCGAATGCCCTCGATAATCACGAAGAGACCGTTTTCGAAAGAGCGTTCGGAATAGCCCGCTTTGACCGTACGGCGCCACCGTTCGTTAGGGCGCACGATTCGCGTCGTAGGAGCGCGATGCCCCGTAAGCATTCCCGGAACGCGCGACTCAGTGGCAAAACGAGTTCCGTCGCCTGCTCCATGGACATTGGGGTCGGGCGACGGCGGCTCCTCCCCCTTCTCAACGCGCTGGAATGACCTGAGGCAGAAGCCCGCGAAAAACGCGTCGGCGATGCTTAGCAGTTGAACGGCAATCTCTTCAGGCATTCCCTGGGCAAGATATATCGCCCGCAGGCGCATCATGTACAGCTCAAGCCCGTCGGAAATGCATGGGTTGTTCATAAGCTCGGCGAAATGAGGGTGCTCGACGCATGCCTTGCGAAGCGAGTGCATGGTGCGAAGCAACGTTTCGCCCCACTGCTCGCCGCGAACCGCGCGTGTATCCACGCGTTCGAGAAAACGCGCCATGACTTCGTTGAGCAGCATCTCGCGCGAAGGAACGTAACCGTACACCGCCATGGCCGTAACTCCCAGCTTCGAGCCAAGCGCCCGCATGGAGCAGGCATCCACGCCGTCGGCATCGATGATGGCATATGCCGCTGCAATGACCTCAGCCTTGGTAAGCGTGCCCCGTTTTCTCTTCTGCTCGGCCATCTGCATTCCTCCTTTACGATACCGCCTATATGGTACCGTAGTTTATTTACAGCGTATAGATATAAAAAGTAGCAGGTCATAAAAAGAGGGTCCGTAGACCCTCTTGCCTCGTGAGACACGTAGCGTTAGCAGAACGCCCTTTTGACCGACGCCCCCTAACGCCTTTGAATCTTTCGAATCGTGCGGAAAAGGAGGAAGAAAACGCCGAGGTAGGAAGCGAACGTAAGGGCAAACATGATTGTCGCGAAAGGCTGAATATCCGCGAACATAAGCACCTGACTCATGATCTGCAAAAACGATGCGAAGGCTGCGGCGAACATGACATACGAAAGGCTCGCCCCAATGGCAAGGCGCTCTTCTTCCTGACGCTTCTTGGCGCGTTCCTCCTTTCGCGCATTCCCGTTCTTCTTGGAAGGATGCGCTTTTGTGGATGCGGGCTTTTGCTTGATGACAAGCCCGAGCCATTTGCCCCGACCGAATTGTATGCCGCATACGATGAAAAACACGCACAGTGCAACCAGCACCGCGAACATGACCATGCCGACGAAATCCATACCCCTTCTTTCCCTTCATTTCGAGCGCATGCAGCGCCGTATTCTGCAACGCATCATTGTAACGAAGAACCGCGCCATGGACGAAAAAGCTAGGCGGCGCCTTCGTAAATCGCCTTCACGACGTACTCCACATTGCCCTCGGCGCCCTTGATAGACTTTCGACGACCCCTTCGATACGAAAACCCCGCGCGGCAAACGCCTCTTTCACCTCTTCCACAACGCGACGACGCACCGCCTCGTCGCGAACGATGCCGCGATCCGTTTCGTCGTGCGCGCTTTCGAATTGAGGCTTGATAAGCGCCAGCACCACGCTTCCCTGCGTGCAAAGCGCCGCAAACACAGGAGCGAGCCCCGCCAACCCTATGAACGACAGATCGGCCACTAAAACATCGAACGGAGCGCCGAGCTCTTCAGGAGAGGCTGTCTTGATGTTCGTGCGTTCGAACACCGAAACGCGCGGGTCTTCTCTTAGCTTCCAGGCAAGCTGTCCGTAGTTCACGTCAACGCATGCAACGCTTGCCGCTCCCGCCTGAAGCAGACAATCGGTGAACCCGCCCGTCGAGCTTCCAATGTCGATGCAACGCGCCCCTTCGACATTCTGTCCGAAGGCATCAATGGCCCCTTGCAGCTTATGCCCGCCACGGCTGACGAACGCACGCCTGTTTTTCACGAAGATATCGGCGTCCTGTCTCACTTTCACAGCCGCGCTCATGGGATACACGTCATCGACTCTCACTTCGTGGGCCAATACGGCACGCAAAGCCTCCCCCCGATCAGAGAAATACCCGCGATCGACGAGCAGGTCGTCCAGACGCATCTTTTTCGGTTTGGTTTTGCGCCCGGTATTTCGCCCCAAAGAGGATGAGGAGTTCGTCTCATTCCTCAATGCATCCTGGGTCGCGGCAGCAGGGAACTCGCCGCCCGAAGAACCGCACTGCATTGAGGCAGCGCGGTCGCAACGCCCAGAGTCCGCTTCGCTTATTTCATAATTCGACACAACGAACCTTTCTTCATAATGACAGAAGGGAGACGACGCGCTTCGAAGAAGCGCTGTACGCAGGCTTGCGACGCATGCCGGCCAATCAAGCGCGCTGCACAACCTCCTGAAAAAAACTTTGCTTTTTTCTTTCCTACGATGTCAAGAAATGCATCGCTCGTTCGTATTGTAAGCGAGCAACGTTGCAAAGGATACCGAATGAAACCGAAGGAGGGCGCCATGCACATGAACGAACAATGCGGCGCACGCGCCGTCGCACCTCGATATCGCGCTGCGCACGTCGACCCCGAAACCGAAGCACGACGCCTCGTATCCGCATACTCAAGCCTGATTTTGCGCCTCAGCTTTACCTATCTGAAATCCACCCATGATGCGCAGGATATCTGCCAAAGCGTCCTGATGAAGCTCATCGAACGCCAGGAAGCATTCCAGGACCTGGAGCATGAAAAAGCCTGGGTAGTGCGAACCACGGCAAACGCCTGCAAAGATGCACTGCGCAATGCTTACCGCCGTACATCGACCCCGCTTGAAGCTGCCGACGCCTGCCATGCGCCCGAAGAACCCGAAGGAAGCGCCGTCTTGGACGCGGTGATGGAGCTCGATGAGAAATATCGCGAAGCAATCTACCTGCACTATTACGAAGGGTATTCCATTGCCGAAATTGCCGCTATAACGAACCGCACCGCGTCTGCGGTGGCGGCGCATCTGAGCCGCGGCCGCACGAAATTGCGCACGGTGCTTGGAGAGACGGCCAGCGAACTCGGCTCGGATCCGAACGAAAATACAGCCGGCGAAGACGGCCTCGCAGCAGGAAGGCATGCGCCACGTGCACCCGACGGCTGCAAAAGCGCCGGCAAGACATCGAAGCGAGGCATCAACCGTCGCGAGCGACAAAACGCCATCGTTTCGGCGGCAGTCGCAGGCTTGAGCCAAACCCTTCGTCGGTAAAACGCGCCCGACGCATCCTCTTGCATCCGACCTACGTCTCCTTGGAGGTCATCATGAATAGAACATACCGTCAAGCCCTTGATGCCATGGCCTTTCCCGAAGAAACCGCCGAACGCATGACGAACGATCTGGCCCGTGCCATCGCCGAACGCCAGAAAAGCGCGGCATGCGAAACGACTGCCGCTGCCTGCAAACCCGCCGCTTCGCAGGCGCACTCTGCCAGCGGACGCGTGCCGCGCTTCAAAAAGCGCTGGCGACTCGTGGCCGCGGCAAGCCTCGCAGGCGCGCTTTTGGTGAGCAGCGCAGGAGCGATTGCTGCAACCGGGACGTTGACCACCGTGAAAGGTCTGGTCGACGACGTGTTCAATGGAGCGCCCGCCTCCACCGAAGTCATCGACGCCATCGGTCGTCCCATCGGCGCATCGGCCAGCTCCAACGGCGTCACCATCACCGCCGACGCCGTGGTGGGCGACCGCTACAATTACGTCGTGGTGTTCAGCATCGCACGCGACGATGGCGAATCATTCGACGTAACCCCGAACGACGCCGGTACGCTGCCCCTGATGTTCGAAGGCCCCTCGGGCACCCATATCGACTGGATGGACGGCGGAGGCGGAAGCATCCATTTCTATGATGCCGACCCGAACGACAACGCCATCCAGATGGTCGAAAGCATGTCCGCCGACACCTTCAACGGCGAAGGCATCATCGGAAACACCGCCCGCGTGCACCTTGAAAACCTCTGTGTGCTCGACGGTGTGGACGGCTTGCGCACCCTCGTCGAAGGCACTTGGGACCTTAAGTTTGAGATGAACTACGACGACACGACCATCGATCTTCCCGCCGGCTTCTCCGTTGACTACAACGGCTTGAGCGCTGACGTCGAATCGGTGGCCATCTCCCCTATCGGCATCACCGTCGACTACACGGCACATGACGTCATGAACTGGCAAAACAAGGATAGCGGCAAGATGTCCGACCGGAACGAAGCCGAAATGAACCGTATCCTGAATCTGCCCATCCTGATTACCTTGGCCGACGGCACCGTAATCGATGCGACCGAAGGCGGTTCGTCGAGCCATGCCAACGACGATGGCACCACGAGCGTCCATAAGACCTACGTGTTCGACACCTTCGCCGAACCTGAAGAAATAACGAGCGTCACCATCGCCGACATGGAAGTCTGGCAGAAGTAGCGAACGCCGGCGAGGTGCAACTGGCGGCTGTCCTGTAAGCCTCTTGCCCGCCCGAGAGTGCCTTGCATACAAGACGGCGACGGAATCACCCGTCGCCGTCTTTTCGAATCCGAACCACAATCTGCCGCGAAATCGATTGTGCCACGCGTTTTCGCTTACGCCTCTTTTCTCATGAAAGCAAGCTTCTCACGGATGCGGTTCGCCATGCTTTCGGCATCGAGGCCAAGCTCCTTATGCAGCAGAGGAACCTTGCCCTGGCTGACGAAGCGATCGATACCGAATATCAACACAGGAGGAACCTTCGCCGGCGGATTGGCCGCAAGCGCCTCGAGGATACCTTCGCCTATTCCGCCCTCGATCACGCCCTCTTCGGCTGTGACGACAAGCGAGCACTCCATCGCCGCCTTACGCACAGCGTCTTCATCGAACGGCTTAATCCAACGCATATCGACCACGCGAACCGAGAAGCCTTCTTCGGCCAAAATATCGGCCGCGCCTTCTGCTTCTTGCACCATACGCCCGAAGGCGAGAATGGCCACATCGCTTCCTTCGCGCGTCGTGCGCGATTTGCCCACCTCAAGCACCTCCGGTGCATTGGGCAATTCGACACCGCGCGCTTCTCCGCGCGGGTAGCGCAAAGTAACAGGCCCGTGCAACGAAAGCGCCGTGTGCAGCATATGAACCAATTCAGCCTCATCGGAAGGAGCCATAACTTTCATATGCGGAATCATGCGCGTATAGGCGATGTCGAACACGCCGTGATGCGTCGGACCATCGTCGCCGACAAGTCCCGCTCGATCAAGGCAGAATACCACGTCAAGATCAGGCAGCGCGTTGTTTATGACCATCTGGTCAATCGCACGCTGCATGAACGTGGAATAGATTGCCACGACAGGCTTTTTGCCGCCGATTGCAAGGCCGCTCGCAAGAGCGACCGCATGTTCTTCGGCGATGCCCGTGTCGATGAAACGCTTCGGGAACCTTTCGGCGAATTCGTTCAAGCCCGTACCGTCTTTCATGGCGGCGGTAATAGCCACGATATCCTCGTTCGCGGCGGCTTCGCGCACGAGCGCCTTGCCGAACACGCTCGTATACTTTGGAGCGCTCGAAGACGACTTCTTTACTTCGCCCGTGGCAAGGTCGAACGGCCCGACGCCGTGGAACACGTCCGGGCGCTGCTCGGCCGGAGCATAGCCCATGCCCTTCTTGGTGACCACGTGCATGAGCACGGGAACCTCAGCGTCAAGCACCACGCGCAACGTATGTTTGAGCGCTGCGATATCGTGGCCGGGAACGGGCGCCGTACAAAGAAAGCCCAGCTTCTCGAAAATCATCTCTCCGGGAATGATCATCTGTTTGATCGAATCTTTCACGTTGCGTCCGAAATCGACCAGACCATGACCCCAGTCCCCCTTGGCCTCCAACGCGCTTTGAAGACCGTCGCGAGCTTGGGTGTATTCGCGCGATGCGCGCTTATGCCCGAGATAGGTGGCAAGCGCCCCGACATTGCGCGAGATGGACATCTCGTTGTCGTTCAGAATCACCACCATGGGCGTCTGCAGCTGTCCGGCATGATTGAGCGCCTCAAACGCCATGCCACCCGAAAGAGCCGCATCGCCAATGATCGTAACGATCTTTTCATCGCCACCGCGCAAGTCGCGCGCCATGGCAAGACCGAGCGCCACCGACACTGAATCGGACGCATGGCCCGAAGGATGCACGTCGTAAGGACTTTCGGCGGCCTTGGGAAAACCAGACATTCCCTTGTATTGGCGCAAGGTGTCGAAAATGCCGAGACGACCCGTGAGCAGCTTGTGGGCATATGACTGGTGACCCACATCGAACAGAAGCTTGTCATGGGGGCAATCGAGCAAACTATGGCATGCCAGCGTAAGCTCGACCACGCCGAGGTCGGGGCGACATGCCCACCATTCTTGGAATGGTCAAAAGGATCTGTTCGCGAATCTCGGAGGCAAGAATGCCAAGCTCCTCATCGGTAAGGAGCTTGAGATCAGCAGGAGATGAAATCATGTCAAGAATACGGCGCTCCATAGACCTTGCCTTTGTTGCGGGTTGTCAAACGGGTGCGATACGAATCGCACCCGCACGCTATACCTGTTTGTCGACGTTTCCAGAATCGTCCTCTTCGATGACCTCGAGAAGCTCCGTAGCCCTCATGCCAAGCTTCACTGCTTCATCGTAGAGGTCGAGTGCCTTGTCCAAGGCTATATCGTCTCCGCGCACCTGAGATGCAATTTCCTCTAGGCGGCTGCGAATTTCCGTAAAACTCCTATCGGATGCCACGTCCATGCCTGGGCCTATTCAGCGGCCGTCGAAGGATCGGCGGAATCCGTCCGCAAAGTCGCATTCGGCTCACTGCGGTCCCCGGCCGAAACGACATCTTCCGTCGAAGCCTGGTCGCATGCACCATTAAAGCCTTCTGCGGCAGCCTCTTCTTCCGTGGAAGACGCCGGGGCTTCCTGCTGGGCCGCAGGGTCGGATTGCTCCTCGCCCTTGGCTTCTTCCTCGCAATCCTGCTGGTCTTCGCCATCCAGTTTGCGCGCAAGACGACCCAGGACGCCGTTGACGAATCGATGAGAATCGTCTTCGCCGCCGAATTCCTTGGCAAGCTCGACCGCCTCGTTGATAGAAACCGAAACGGGCACGTCTTCAACGTATTTCAGCTCGAACACGGCAAGACGCAGCAAGCAGCGGTCAACCACGGGCATGCGGTCGATCGCCCAATTACGTGAACACATGCTGATAGTACGGTCGAGCTCCGCGCTATGGGAGGCAACGCCGAAGATGAGCATGCGCGCGTAATCGCCCATGCCCGCATCTTCGGGAACAAGGCCTTCCTCCACAACGATATCGGCCGGTTTATCAAGCAGCTCGCTCTGATACAGAACCTGCAGCGCGCAACGGCGCGCCAAAGAGCGTTCGTGTCGTTTCATCTAACCCCTCAATCAAATGTATTAAGCCGAAAAGCGAATACCGTCGACATACACGTCCACCGACGACACTTTGAAGCCGACCTGGGTGACAACGGCGTCGGCAACACCCTGGCGGACATCGGACGCGATGGCAGGAATGGGCCTGCCGTAGAAAACGTCGATATGCACGGCAATATCCACGCCTTCGGTTTCGTTCATGCTGACTTCGATACCCTGGCTTGCCGCGTTGGACACGAAACGCGAACGGATGCCGGAAAACGTGGAGGCACCCACGCTCGCAACGCCCTCGACTTCTTTAGCGGCGATGGCCACGATAGTTTCCATAACGCCAGGGGCAAGGCCCAAGCCGTCGACATACAATTCTTCGCTCATGACGGTCCTTTCGGCTCGTTGTTGAATAAGCATCCTATCATTTTACCCCAAACATGGGCGGCATCCGAAACCCATCTTGGTTCCACGGAATATACGAAACGCGCTGCAGATTCAAAGTTGCAAACCGCTTCGGGACCGCAAGCAGCCCACAAGCTGAAAATCAGCCTTGACCTCCCGAGCAAGCGCAACGGCCGTGCCCGTTCGCGCAATAAGGCCGAAAGTACGACCAGCTTCCGAACCGCGGGTCGCCCGCAGGCCGCAGTTCGCTTCGGAACCGCAGGCACCCTTAGACTGCGAATCGGCCTCGATCTCCCGCACAAGCGGCCCGGCGGCCTGCAGAGCAACAGCTCGATGGCGAGGCAACGACCTGGCGGCTCGGTGGCGGGGCCGCGAAGGACAACACCCGGCGACCTGGCGGCCCGACAGCCGGGCCACGCCTGACGGCTCGGTGACGAAACGGCGGTTCGGCGGTTCGCACCGACTTGAAGGCGTGCCCCCTTGTCGACGGCGAATCCCATTCCACATGCAGACGCACAATCATTAGCATCCACAAATAAAAACCGGCGTGAAACGCACCGATGCGAAAGCGGCGCCCAACCGGACGCCGCTTGCATGTGTCTTCGGGGCCTTTTCCTTTATGGCCTATTCCGGCTACTCCTCGCCGAAGGCCACATCCAAAAGTCCGTGCGAGCTTCGCCTTCTGGAAGATTTCGGCATCAAGAACACGCTTATGGAACGGAATGGTCGTTGCAATGCCCTCGATCTTGAACTCCTCGAGCGCACGACGTCCGCGAGCAAGCGCCTCTTCGCGATCCTGGCCCCAAACAATCAGCTTGGCCACCATGGAATCATAGAACGGAGAGATAACCGACCCTGCATTGATGTAAGACTCGACGCGAATGCCAGGGCCGCCCGGAACGTCGAAACGCGTGATGGTGCCCGGGCAAGGACGGAAGCCGTTCTCGGAGTCTTCCGCATTGATGCGGAATTCGATCGCATGGCCGTTCGGAGAGAACGGAGCGCGATCGGCGCAGCTCATAGGCTCGCCCGAAGCGATGCGCAGCTGCTCCTTGATGATGTCGGTACCGGTGATCTGCTCGGTCACGGGATGCTCCACCTGCACGCGCGTGTTCATTTCCATGAAATAGAACTTGCCGCTCTCGTCAAGCAAGAACTCGATCGTGCCGGCGTTGCGATAATCCACGGCTTCGACAGCCTTGACCGCGGCTTCGCCCATGGCGGCGCGAAGCTCGTCGTCAAGCGCCGGAGAAGGAGCCTCTTCGAGAAGCTTCTGATGGCGACGCTGGATGGAGCAGTCAAGTTCGCACAGAGCCACATGATTGCCGAAATCATCCGCAAGAACCTGAATCTCGATATGGCGGGGACGCAGCACGAGCTTCTCGAGATATACATCGTCGTTGCCGAACGCGGCAGCAGCCTCGGCCTTGGCAGCCGTAAACGCGCCCTCCAGGTCTTCAGGCCTGTGCACTTCACGCATGCCCTTGCCGCCGCCACCTGCAGAAGCCTTAATCAAAACGGGGTATTCGACAGCCTCGGCGAATGCGCGGGCGTCTTCGACCGTTTCCACCACGCCGTCCGAACCGGGAACCGTAGGAACTCCACATGCGGCCATGGTCTCGCGGGCAACCGCTTTGTTACCCATGCGTTCGATGCATTCGGGAGCAGGGCCTATGAAAACAAGGTCGTTTTCAGCGCACGCGCGGGCGAAATCGGCGTTTTCGGCCAAGAAACCGTAGCCAGGATGCACCGCTTCGCAACCCGTGGTGACAGCAGCCGCAATGATGTTTGACATGACCAGGTAGGACTTTCCTGCCGGGCAGGTCCGATGCAAACCGCCTCGTCAGCGTATTTCACCGGCAGCGTGTCCTTATCCGCCGTCGAATACACCGCGACCGTTTTCACGCCAAGTTCGCGAGCGGCACGCATGATGCGCAGCGCGACCTCTCCGCGGTTGGCAACCAGAATCTTTTTGAACACGCCTATTCCCCCTCGCCTGCATCTGCGGCGCCATGAGGCTCAATATAGAACAAAGGCGTGCCGAATTCGACGGGGGTAGCGTCGTCGAGACAAACCTCGCGCACGGTGCCCATCTGAGGAGCGGCGATTTCGTTCATGAGCTTCATGGCCTCGACGATACACAGGGTCTCGCCCGCGGCAACTTCGTCTCCCACCTTGACGAAGGGAGCTTCGCCCGGAGCCGGAGCAGCGTAGAACGTACCGACCATGGGAGCGGTTACCTCCACCCAATGTGCGGGACGAGCCGGAGCGGCCTCGGCAGGAGCAGCAGCAGGCGCGGCTGCGGCAGGAGCGGCAGGCGCAGCTGCGGCAACGGGAGCCGCGGCGGCTGCAGGAGCAGAGCCGGGCATGCGGACGCTGATGCGCATGCCTTCCTCTTCAACGGTGATTTCGCCGACGCCGGATTCTTCGACAACTTTTACCAGCTCACGAATCTGATTGATGTCCACGTAATCGTCCTCCTTGGTCTGGCTGGATTCACGTTCCAGCAGGAAATCAACTTGCTCGGTAGCGCGATGCTTGGAGAGGAAAGTGCGCGCCTCGTTGGGGAACAAGGCGTACATGAGCACATCTTCCTCAGACGTTGCCAGATCGCCGATTTCATCTTTGACCTGCTCGAACGTCGTTGTTGCAAGGGAGGCGGGGGCAACATCGGGAGGAAGCACGTCCGCGTTGCCAACAACCTTCTTGTAAATCTCGGGAGAAATGGGGCCCGGCGCCTTGCCGTAGTAACCGCACAGGTAGTCTTTCATCTCCTTGGAGACAACGCTCCAACGAGAGCCCGTGAGCACGTTGAACACGGCCTGCGTGCCGACGATCTGACTCATGGGGGTGACCAGCGGCGGATAGCCGACCTCGGCACGAACGCGCGGGATTTCGCGCATGACCTCGTCCAAGCGGTCAGATGCGTTCTGGATTTCCAGCTGGGAAACCAGGTTGGACATCATGCCGCCGGGAACCTGGTGCGAGTACACCTTCATATGAGTGAGAGAGGAGACGCCGCGCTTGTAATGGCCGCGCTTGCGCACTTCCTCCCAGTAATCGGCAATTTCGAACAAAAGATCAAGGTCGTAGCCGGTGTCATAGCGGCTTTCCTGAAGCGCCGCCACGATGGTCTCGACCGCAGGATGGCTGTTGCCGAAAGAAAGCGGGGCGGAAGCGGTATCCGCGATGGCAGCGCCAGCCTCGGCGGCCTTGATGATGTTCATAGGAGCCATGCCGCCCACGTAATGGCAGTGGACGTGCACCGGAAGGCCGATTTCGGCATTGAAAGCCTTGACCAAGCGCTCGGTGCGATACGGCGTGAGCATGCCCGCCATGTCCTTGATGGCGATGGAATCTGCGCCAAGGTCTTTGAGTTGCTGACCGTACTCCAGATAGCCGTCCAAGGTATGCACGGGGGAAACCGTGTAGGAAATGGCGGGCTCGAACCAGCCGCCGCACGCCTTGATGGCCTCGGCGTTGTCAACCACGTTGCGAATATCGTTCAAGGCGTCGAAAACGCGGAATACCTGGATGCCGTTTTTCTTCGCGCACGCGATGAAGTGATTCACGATGTCTTTGGAATAATGCTTATAGCCCACCAGGTTCTGGCCGCGCGAAAGCATGGCGAGGTCAGTGTTGGGCATATGCGCCTTGATGGAACGCAGGCGCTCCCAAGGGTTTTCGTCCAGAAACCTCAGACAGGTATCAAACGTTGCACCGCCCCAGGCCTCGACCGCCCAATAGCCCACCTTGTCCATCTTGGGCAGAATGGGCAGCATGTCGCCGAGCTGCATGCGGGTAGCCCAAAGGCTTTGCTGGCCGTCACGGATGGTGGTATCCATCAGTTGCAAACCTGGCATGCTTCACCTCTCCATCTCCGAAACGCCTCCGTACCGAGAGCGTTTTGCGTAACTTGCTTCTAACATAGATATACAGCTAGTGAATTATATACGTTCCATAAGACCAGAAATCTTTGGCGAGGACCGTTTTCTGGCGAACGTACGCTTTAATGCACTAAAGCACTATATCGCTCGGATGCTGCGTTGTCGAGAATGCACCTTCCAGGTTGCCGAAGCGTTACGGTAGAGAAACGTCAGCGATCGGCCCCTTCGACCATACGCATGAGCTCTTGCTGCGTATGGACGTCGAGCTTGCGATAGATGTGGCGAATGTGGGTTTTCGCAGTTCCTTCGGCAATATAGAGTTTTTCCTGAATTGCCGCCGAATTATATCCTTTCGCAAGCAAGAATAGCACGTCGGTTTCTCGACGAGAAAGCAGATAACGATTGGCTATGACCTCGCAGTTTTCCTTAAACCACCTTTTTGAGGAGCCCGAAGAAACCGCCTCGTCCGAAGAGGCGTCCTCCTTCACTTTCCCATCCGCAGACGAATCGCCCGCAGCCCCCTCAAGTACGGCGGCAACGCCAGGGGCATCGAAAGCCCCTGCTGCCGCCGCATTTACAAGAGGGCACGAAACAATGAGCTTCTGCATGCCTCGCTCGCTTGGCAGCATGGCATGGCCCACAACCACCAGCATGAGCACCACGGCAGAAACGCTCGCCCCCTGGGAAGAATCCACGAAATAGACCTGCTCGAAAAGCAACGGCGCGCACATTCCGGCAAACACGAGAAGCGCAAGCACACCTCTGCCGAATCCAAAAACAAACAAAGGCGAAAGGCGGAATTGCTGCGACAACACGCCGAAATACGACCACATGAGCGCTTCGAAACAAAGATACGCCGTCAGCACGATGAAACTTCCTAGGGTGATTTCCCCGAAAAACGTCTGAGGCAAGAACAGAAGCGCCAGAGCAACCACGGGCACGATAATGCGGAAAAGACCCGTCCAGGGCGCATCGTCGTCAAGCGAAAGCGCAGACGCGAGCACCAGAAATGCAGCGCATGCCGACGCGAGCAAAATAGCGAATTCAGACCCAAGCGTAACAGAGGGAACGATCGCCTGCAGAGAGGCAGAGCGCAACGCCCCTAGCGCAAAGCCCAGCAAGGCAACCGGTACACAGAAAGCGAGCAGGAATCGGCCCCTTTTGACGGGAAGAGGATTGAAAGCGGGCAGCTCTCCGCGCTCATAAAACGGCGCGGGCAGCTTGCAGCGCAAAACGGCCAACTCGAGCAGCGGCAATACGGCAACAACAAATCCCGCAACGCCCGCAGGGGCGTTATGGACCACAAACGCATAGAGCGCCATGGCGAAAAGCGTGGCAACGGCAGTGTCCAAAACGATGGAAAGGCCATCGCAACGCGCAAACGCTATACCCCAAGAAAGAATGAGGGCGGCCGACCCGAGCCCCGTAAGAACACCGGCAAGGATCTCCAGCAAAACCGAACCCGAAAGCAGGGCCGCAAGCGTACCCACGACCATGAGCGCGGCTCCGATAACAGAAAAGCGACGAGACGTATAGAAGTTCAAATAGCGCTGGTCGGTAGCGCCGGCAAACATGAGAAAAAGAGCGTAAACCACCACGGAGGTTGCCATCATGGGAGAAATGCTCACGCTGGAACCCAAAAAATCACTTACGGGTATGGCGCTTACGCCGAAAATCCTCTGCGGAGAAAACATGGTGGAGAACACCCATGCTTGATGCAGGCCATAGCCTATGCAAAGCAGGCTCAGCTCGCCAAAAGAATTCTCTTCGCCGTAATCGGCCCTCAGCGTAATACGCGGAATAACGACTCCCACAATCTGCTCCCCCCCTCGATTTGAAGGCAAGGATACCACGGCGACACGCGTCGAAAAGCCCCTGTTCAAACAGCGAAGGACCGCCGCGAAGAAAGCGAGAAACACCAGATGGAAAGGGGAATGAAACTCTTGAGAAACGCAAAATCATCCCCAAAGGATTACCCGGCAGAGAGCTGCTGGCCGGCCGCTCTCTGCCGGGAGGGCGCTACTGGAGCGTAAACACCACGTTGTCGAAGCGCTCCAGAGGCGTAGACTCGCCTTCGGTGCCTTCAGTATCGAAGGCAGTCTGCGTTCCGACGTCTTGAGAGCCCGCATCGTAGACCGTGCACGTCCACGACTTATCGCCTAAATAGTCTTCCAAAGACGCATAGCCGTAGTCGTGAATTGCCTCAAGGCCATTTTGGCTCTCGCTCGACACGATCGTCTCAGTCAAGCAATCAGCGGCAGTTGCGCCGGCCGGAACCAGGATGAGGTCGGTGTAAATGCCGCCACCTTGAGCGGTCGCATCGACGGTGCAGCTCACTTCGATAACGCCCTTGCCGCCTTCGGCGGCTACGTGCTCTTCGCCGTGCACGTAATAAAACGCATACGCGGCGGGAGCTGCGACCAACGACGCGCACAAGCACGCCGCAGCCGCAAGTGCAAGAACGCGTTTCTTGCACGCTTTCACGTTTTCCATAAGAGCTTCCTTTCCAACGGAACCTCCGCTCTTCGCAACGTGAGACGAGTATTGCATCGTGGCCTGCGCGGGTCAACGGCCGAAAGGGCAGTTAGACACAGGGGTATGACGGATATCCCGCATTTAACCCTCGGGGGATGATGGAAGGCTGTCGGGCTTTCCTATACTCGAAGTGCAAAACTACAGGAGCCAACAAAGGAGGTACGATGTCTAGCTTCTCCGTGGACGATGCCTTTGATCCGTTCGAGGAGTTCGACCCGCTTGCCGCCGATGACGAAAAAATCGACCAGCAGGATATGGACGACGACAATCCGCTCGATACGGTGGACTTTCCCACCGTTCGCAATATGCCGGAGTCTATGCAAAGCAACGGAGTCTATACGCCCGAACGTCAAGGCGGAGCACAAGAGGCGCTCCTTGCCCTCATGGACCGCAATCCCGCACGACGACCCGTCATGCTGGCTATGCTCGACTACTGCGCAGAAGGCGTACATGCAAGCGCGCTTTCCGAATACGTCGACGGTCTGCAGCAGAACAACCGCTCGGTCTACGCTCCCATGACACTTGCCCGCATGCTCGAACGAGCAGGAGGGCTCGTGCTCGACATGCCGGAAACCACCGAACAGCACGAAGACGTTGAAGAAAATGTCGAGTACCTTGAAATCAAAGAGCACGTCGACCCCGTATGGACAACGACGGAAGCGGGAAAGAACGTGTTCGCCGAGCTTTCCCAAGGTACGGCTTTTCGCGACCTCGTACTTGATCGCGATTCGAAATACCTCGACGTCTACCGAGCCGTCATGCAGGCCTTGCGTGAGAAGCCATGCGGAAAAAACGAGATAGACGAGCTTGTAGACAGCTTCCCCATCGTCGCCGAGCCGCGTCGTTTCGGCGGCCATTTCATCGACATCCTCGAACGCGTCGACGCTATCGCATGGAAAGACGGCGCCTGGACGCTCAGCGGGCTCGGGGAAAAAATGCTCCGAGAATTCTAGACACGACAGGAGTTCACCATGTCTCAAGAATATAAAGAACTGCACGACCTCATGGTCGACCGCGCACACACCTATGGCATGCTCGCACGTCTTTTTCGCATCGAGGTCGATCAGGAAACCCTTCGAGAGCTTCAGGGAATGCGTTTTCCGACCGCTACAGGATCAGCAGCGGTCGACGATGGGTACCGCATGCTTTTCAACTACCTGAAAACCGCCTGGGAAGACAGCATCACCGAGCTCGCCATCGACTACGTACGCACGTTCATCGGCCACGGAGTCAACGGTTATTCCGCCGCTTATCCTTTTGAAAGCGTCTATACCAGCGAACGTCGCCTGCTTATGCAAGAAGCACGCGCGGAGGTCTTGGCGACCCTGCGCGAGAACAACCTCAAACGTGGATCTTGGAACGAAGGCGAAGACCATATCGCTCTTGAACTCGAGTTCATGCAGCGCCTGAGTCTGCGATGCGCAGACGCCTTGGCGGCATGCGACGAAGACGAGGCGATCCGCCAGCTTTCCGTCCAGCATACGTTCATGAAAGACCACCTCATGAACTGGATCCCCATGTTTGTCATGGATATGCTCAAGTTCTCCAAGACCGGATTCTACAGAGGACTCGGCACCCTTTTGTGGGGATACGTCGAATTCGACGAAGGTATTGTCTCTGAGCTGCTTGAAGGATCCCAGGAAGACGCGGCATAGCATCCCCCGTGAGAAACAATCCCTCCTTCGCACGGTTTTCCCAACGAAGCCCCTTGTTTTGAAGCTCGTTTCCAATATCGCGCCTCAAGACAAGGGGCTTCGTTTATCCTCCCGGTCGCACAGGTGAAAAGCCGCCGCACGAACCAAAATCAATCCGCACCACGTAAGGTTAAAGGGTGCGGCTCGAATCGTGCGACGGTTTTCACAAGAAAGCTTTGCGGCGAAACTAGTTCAAGCCGAACTGGGCAAGAAGAGCCTGTCCTCAATAGATCAGGACGAGCATCGCCGGCTTCAGTAAGAAACATTGAAGGACGAACGATGGCGACCCTGTTTGAAGCGAGGCCCTTCAACCCCTCTTGTCGCTTAGCCCTGCTCTTCGGCACGTACGCGCACAACCTGCATTTCGATTGCTCGGCAAGCTCGAGAGAAGCCTTCGCAAAGTAGGAAACAACGAGATGCTTGCGCGCCTTCGACACGGCATTGTAAAACAGGCGACGTTGCTCGTTTGTCAACGCGCTACGGTCTTCCTCTGTGCTCACCACCTCAAACGCATCTCGTACGGGAACGAATCCGTCCACCGCCGCTATCGCAAACACCCAATCCGCCTCGATGCCCGTCATGGACTCGTACGACGCGATACGAACCACGCGAGGGTCATCGGGAAATACCGGATCGCTTTCCCATGCGCGCATCAGGCTTCTCACCTGCTCGGCCGACTCATCGCCTTCCATCAGAGCGCTGACATCGCAGAATTCGAAAAGATTTTCCGCGTCAAGAGCGCGCAAAAGCGCGAATCCTTTGCGGTTCGCATTCTTCTCGATGAATGCACGCCCCGACTCGTAACGCTCGGCAAGAACGCTTGCGCGCGAAAACGGCTCCGAACCAAGATCTCGAATAACGTCTCCTAGAGTGAAAAGCGCCTCGAGCGGGCTTATGGCCTTCTGCTCCGCGTACGACATAAGACCGTTCCACGCATCGCTGTTGGTCAGATGATTGCCAAAACCGCACCAGCACCGCCACGCCACGCCGTCACGCTCATCGGCAAGAAGCACAAGCTTCGTGCTGGCAATAAGGGCATGGGCGCGCTTGAGTTCGCGAGGGTCACCGCCTATCCCGCCCGCAACAGGCGCGCAGGACGCTGCAAATCCACGCTTTTCGAGCATACGCTGCGTCATGCGAGCCCAACGACGGTTGGGAACGACAACGCATATGCCGCCTTCGCTGCCCTCCCCTTCTTCGTCCGCAAGCATGCGAATGTATTTCGTCAAACCATTAAGCTCGTCTTCGGGCGTGTCCCACTTCACGCACATCACGCAAGGAGCACTCGCGGCCTTGTGCGAAGCGTCGCTTTCAATCGCTTCGTCACACGGATGAGCAGTTCCTTCTGACGCCTTTGAGACAATTTCGCCATCCATGGCACCATGAACGCACAGCGCATTCGAGAACGCAGCCACCTCTGGCGCTCCATAGGTTTGCACAAGCTCGAACACTTGAACGTTTCGACGAAGCGTTTCGAACTCGACGAACCCGCGGGCATAAGGATGCTCGCCGCGCCTGGAAATCTCCTGGTTGGGATTGCCCGCCACGATGAGCTGTCTTTCCGCAAGCAGGCACAAACACGTCTGCTCCGCGTGACTGAGATTCTGGTGATCGTCACAGAGGACGTACGCGTACGACCCACGAGCGGAAACACCAGCATCGCTGTTCAGGAAACGCGCGCAGACATAGGCGACTTCTTGGGGGAGCATAGCTCCGTACCCCTCAAGAAGCCTCGCCGCATGCGCGCGAGCCTTGCTCTCTTCGCCCGGCTCCAGCCAATCCTGCTCGTCTTCGAGCAAACTCCACCGTGCGTAGAAAAACTCGAGCATCTTGCGCAGACGACGGACGGGCTGTCCGAGCGTCTTCATATCCTCAAGGAAGAAATTGTACTCGGCAGGGCTGAGCAGCCGAGGACGACGGTTCGTGGCAACAAGAGCATCCTCACGCGAAAGAACTTCAACGCAAAGCTCCCTTGCCGTGGCAATACGGACTCTGTCAGCGCTTTCTTTTCGCCCCATTGCCTCGCGAAGCCTGCTGCGAAAAGCCTGCGCCGCAAGACCGCTTGAAACCTCAACGAGAATACTGCCCGGCTCAATCCCGTTTTCCATCAGCACAACGCATCGGCGCACCAACGCCTCTGTCTTGCCGCTTCGGGCGGGGCCGCATATTTCGCAAGACGCCCTTCGTAGTGTGCGATATCTTCAAACATGAATGCATGCCTCTTTCACGATTGTCGGTCATCCAGAACGGTCCGCGAGAATCGCCGCGGACGCGATTTCGAATCAATCAGTCGGCCATGAAGAGGAATCGAACGTGGCTGACGAACCGTCTCGATAATCAACCGTCCATTCGGAGTAGCACAGCTCGAAATCCGGCTCTTCGAGCGCAAAGAGCTCTTCGATGTCTACGCCCTGGTTCTCCCCCTCCTCTTCCGCCGCAGCAAGAGAAGGCGATTCGAGGAAGCCTTCTTCGGCCTGACGCTCGGCGGCAATACGCTCCCGCTCGGCCGCAGCCGCAGCCTCTTCGGCAGCGTAGCGTCGCTCTTCCTCACGCTTTGCCTTGTTTGCGAGACCTTCGAGCCGCTGCTTTCGAATGATTCCTCGGTCGGAGCGCTAATGCGGCAAACACCTTCGCCCAAACGGCCGGCAGCAGCGCGGCGCGCATCCGAGAAACCACTTCGCTTGTCGATGCGGGCATGCCCGAAGCGGAATCAAGGCGCAAACGGACAACAAGAGCGCCGTTTTCAAGCTCGATTTCAAGCCACGTGAACGGCAGCTGATCGTTTCCGATCTCGCGCTGACGGCGATTGAAAATCTGCATGTTGTTCACGACAGTATGGAATTGGTTGTAAAGCCAACGCTCGATAACCGTGTTCCACAGCGCCTCCGATTCCTCGTCTTCGCGAGAGAGGTATTTGCGCGTGCCGAGCTTCACAAGCATGCGCATGATGTTTTCGGGCTCTGCATCGCCTTCGGCCTTATGCGTTCGAACCAAAGCCGTGCCGACGTAGGTATAGCACCTCCCCACCTCCAGGCGGGTTTCCTCGGAATCAAAGCGTTCGTCTATGTCCAGGATAAGCGTCAAAGACGGACGTGGCTGGGCCATGGCTTCCTCCTTGTCTTCTTGCTCGTTCGCCGTGCCTGACGCCGTGCCAATTACGGCCGCTTTTCAATCAACACGCCCTTGAGCAGGTTCTTCTTCTTATGGAGATGAGTATAGAGCCGCCAAACCAACGGAAATAATCCCGCAGGGATGATATACGCGACGCCAGGCATCCATACCTTATGATTGCGCCGCACGCGCCCTTTCTAGAATCCAGTGCCAAGGCGAGACGCCCTTTTGTCCCGCCCCGAAATGTACGTGCAACTGATTACAAGAAAGGAGGGGAGCGTATGGCGAAACTTTCGTTGACGCGCCGCAGCTTCCTGAAGGCATCCGCCGTCGTCGGCGCTGCAAGCGCGCTCGGATTCGCAACCACGCCCTCTACCGCACTTGCCGAAGGGGAAGACGCATCGGCGGGTGAAGTCAAGCGCATTCGTTCCTGCTGCCGCGCTTGCGGCAAGGTCGAATGCGGCGTTTGGGTCACCGTGCAAGACAACAAGGTCATCAAGGTCGAGGGCGACGAATCCAACGCCCACAGCCGTGGACACTGCTGCGCGAAATCCCAATCGTCCATGCTCGCCCTGTACCACCCCGACCGCCTTCGTTACTGTATGAAGCGCACCAACCCCAAAGGCGAAAACGATCCCGGCTGGGTTCGCATCTCTTTGGCGGAAGCCTTCGACGAAGCCGGCGCAAAGCTTGACGAGATTACCAAGAAATACGGTGGCGAGTCTTGCTTCGCAATGGGCGGCACTTCCCGCGTCTGGGCACAGCCTCCCTACGGCACGCTCAAATCGATTTTCCCCACCCCGAATGCACACCTCGCCTACGAGATCTGCAAGGGTCCGCGCCACTTCGCCGGTATTCTTACCGACGAAATCGGCTCTCCCTGGATGGAGGTAGAACAGGGTCCTTTGGTGTATGTCCAATGGGGCACCGCAGCTGAATACTCCAATTACGATTCCACGAACCGCACCGTTGTAGACTGCTCTCAGCGTGCCTACAAACACATCCTGGTCGACCCCCGCATGACGCCGCTTGGAAAGGAAGCCGACCTGTGGCTGCCCTTGCGCGTCGGCACCGACCTGTGCCTGTCGCTTGGTTGGTTGAAATGGATTTTGGACAACGAGGCATATGACGATTTGTTCGTCCGCCGCTGGACCAACGCGCCATTTTTGTGGAACCCCGAAGAAGGCGGACGCACGGTCAAGGGCTGGTTCATGGAGATGAACGGCGGCGTCGATATGGAAAGCCGTCTGCTCACCGAGGCCGACCTCGACCCTGAATGGGTCAATCAATACTGGGACTACGAAGGCCGCTACCAGCGCTTCATCTGCTGGGACGAGAACAACAACAAGCCCACCTATTGGGATGCCGAGGCATGCCAATGGGAAGGCGAGCGCCATAAGATTCCCACGACGGGCACCTGGATCGAACATCCCTACAAGCCCATCATCGCGGACGCATGGCTGCCCGATCCGTCTCACTTCGCAGACCCCGCAGACCCCGCATACGACGCGTACTGGAACGAAGGCAACGAGGGCGGCAAGCGCTCCAACCCCGCAGGCTTGCCGAAAAACCCGAGCCTGTTCCCAGGCGGCGTGGAGATCAAGCTCAAAGACGGCTCCACCATTACGGCAGGCACCGTCTGGGAAGCCTTCTCCGACAGCCTCGAGAAATACACCCTCGACTACGTCTCCGAAGTCACCGAAGTTCCCGCCGAGAAAATCGAAGAGGCCGTGCGCATCTACACTACGCGCCTGAACCCGCTTCACGGCAACGGCGGCATCCACTATCAGCTCGCTCCCGACCAGACCGGCCATGCCGTCCAAAACAGCCGCGCCTTGCAGCTCATCGCCTGCATCACCGGCAATTCCGACGAGCCCGCCGGCAACCGCGGCTCCTCCAAGGCCCAGGTCGACGGCTGCTGCGGCCGCGCGAACATGCTCGTGACCGACAATGGCGAACAGTCGCACACCTGGGGCGTCGATGTCGGCACCATGCATCTGGGCGACACGCCTCGCAACCTCAGTATCGAGCAGCAGATTCCTCTCATCCAGGAATTCGTCCAGTACCTCATCGACGAGAAGTCTCCTTTGGCCGAGCGCTACGGCAACCACGTCCCCTCCGACGAAGAAGCGCGCTGGATTGCAGAGCGCAAGGGCGGCAACTACAAGCCGCATACCGCTTGGCCGCCGGTTAAAACGCCGTTCCAGTCCAACGAGAAGCAGATCTCCGCAGAGCGCTTCCCGCTGCTGCGCTACTGGAACCGTTGGGCCGACTCTGCAACCATCTGGGACTCCATCAACGAAATCGACACCCCGTATCAGATTCACGGGGGCGTCTGCATGTCCGGCGACTTCATGAACGAGTCCAACCTGCTCGAAGCCTGGGAGGCGCTCACGCGCCTTGACTTCTGGCTCGACTTCAATCTGTGGTCCTGCCCGAACAACGGCTGCGCCGACATCGTCATCCCCGTCCTGCACTGGCTCGAGGTCAACACCGGCCGCGTCTCCCAGGGCGCAGGCGGCATCTTCGGCGCCGGCCAGCGCTGCGTAGAGCCCATCGGCGACTGCATCTACGACCCCGTTGCCGTCATCTGCCTGTACAAGGCCATGGGCCGCGTATGGAACAACCGCGACCCCGAATACGACGAGTGGAACAATCTCGACTACAACAATTTCGTCCAGATGGGCGGAGACGTCACCTACGAAGAGCAGGAATACCGCGTGCTCAAAGACGCCACCGACTGGTGGAAAATCGAAGAGTACCCCGACGGTCCCGACTTCCCCGAATTCGCGGCGAAGTTCCAAGAAGAAGGCTGGTTCGACTGCCGCAAGTGGCATCCCGAACGCTGGGGCACCTACCGTCGCTGGGAGATGGGCTATCGTCGCCAGCAGGGCGGCTACAACCTCTATGCGGCAATCGATGAGAAGAGCGGCTTCATGACCCCTACCGCCAAGGTGGAAATCTGGTCCACGATTGCCGAAAGTTACATCCCCGACGGAGCAGCAACCTTTGCAAGCGGCAACGTAATCGACCCCGATTGCCCGGATATCGACAAGTTCCCGCACTGGGTAGAGCCGAAGAACTCCAAGATTTCCAATCCCGAGTACTTCGATGCTTCCTTGGTCGATCAAATAAAGACCACCGACGCCTATATCAACGAGAACTATCGAGGCGACCATCTAGTTGAAGATTACAAATCCGCTTTGACGGAGAACCCGAACGCCGCCTTCATCATGACGACGGGCTCGCGCCAGCCGGTCTACTTCCACTCCGAACATCGTCAGCTTCCGTGGTGTCGAGAGCTCTGGCCCAGCCCACGTCTGGAAATGAACCCCAACGACGCCGCACGCCTCGGCCTCGAACAAGGCGACTGGGTCTGGATTCGCAGCCCCTGGGGCGCCATTCGCGAGGTCGTCGACCTGTACTACGGCATCAAAGAGGGTACCGTCAACGCAAACCATGCCTGGTGGTACCCGGAGATCGACAGCGCATCCCACGGATTCGAACTGGTCGGCATCAACTGCACGATGGACAAATACGCCCAGTGTTGGATCTGCGGCGCATCGCAGCTGCGCGGCGTACCCGTCATCGTTTACAAGGCAACGCCCGAAAACAGCCCGTTCAACAACCCCGTTCCATGCGATCCTGACGGCAATCCCGTCATCACGAACGCGAACGACCCGCGCCTGAAGGAATGGCTGGCAAACGACCCCCGTCTTGAAGACTCCGCCATCGAGCTGACCTTCGCAAACAGCTCCGCAAAGGGTCTTCAGACCTCGAAGAGTCTCATCAAGGAATAGAAAGGAGGCTGCATTATGGCGAATTACGCAATTATCACCGACCTCAACCGATGCACGGGTTGCTTGGCCTGCACGGTCGCCTGCAAGGCAATCAACGGCGTCGACGTCGGCCAGTTCTGGATCAAGACTCTGCGTGTCGGCCCCAATCCGACCGAAGGCGGGTCGGGCAATTACCCCGATGTGGAAATGTACTTCCTCCCCGTGCAGTGCCAGCACTGCGAAAATCCCGAATGCGTCAAGGTGTGCCCCACCGAGGCATCCCATATCCGCGAAGACGGCACCATCCAGATCGACAAGTCGAAGTGCATCGGCTGCCGCTTCTGCGCCATGGCTTGCCCCTACGGCGTTCGTTACCTCAACGAGGAAGAGCGCGTCGTCGAGAAATGCACGCTGTGCGAGCAGCGTATCGCCCAAGGAGAGCTTCCCCAATGCGTTGCCCAGTGCGGCGCACGTGCGCGCTTCTTCGGCGATCTTGACGAAGGCGTCGACAACTTCGAGGCCCCGGCGCATCCCGACAGCCCCGGCTGCCAGTACGACGAAATGACGCAGACGCGCGTCAAGCTCAAGGATTACGTCGAAGAATACACGGAGAACGACATCCATCATCTCACCGATGCAGGCAACGAGCCCAAGCTCATGTACCTGCTTCGCGAAGGCCGAAAGTGGAGGGGGTAGGACATGGAACTGCATTGGCCACTTATTCTGTTCACCTTCTTCGTCTGCCTGGCAAGCGGCATCCTGTTCGCGCAGGGTCTTCTGACCACCTTGGGAAAAGGTAAGAAAATGCAGACCGTGTCGCTTGCGGCATCGCTTGCGACCCTCGCCATCGGAGGCATCGCGGTTTTTCTGCACCTCCAGCACTGGGAGCGCATCTTCAACGGCTTCGGCCATATCACTTCGGGCATCACGCTCGAGTTCATCGGCTGCGTCGTCTTCTTCATTGCGCTGGTCATCTTCTTCCTCATGATGCGTCGCTCCGAAACAGGTGAAGCCCCGAAATGGTGCGGCATCATGGCAATGGTCGTTGGCGTTGCCATGGTCGTCGTCATGGGCGACAGCTACCTCATGCCAGCACTGCCCGCCTGGAACACTCCCCTGCTCATCGTGTTCTACGTCTGCAACATGATCTTCATGAGCGGCTTTGCCGGCATCATCATCGCCGCATTCGTCGGCGAAGAAGACGCCAAGGAGCTCATGGTGAAAATCGCCCTTGTCGGCAGCGTCCTCGAAGTGGTCGCCGTTTTGGTCTATGGCTTCATAGTCACTTCGCAGGCTGGCGCCTACACCGATCTCGGCATGTATTTCGACCCGACTCTACCCGACATCGCCATGGTCAACGTCGCCGCCATCATCAATGTGATGTCCGGCAATATGGCCTTGCCGTTCTGGCTCGGATCAATCATCGTCGGCGGCATCACCCCTATTGCCCTGGCATTTCTTGCAACCAAGGCGAAAGACGTCAAAGGCGCTATGCCTTACGCAATCGGCGGCATCGTCTGCGCGACAATCGGCGGTATCTGCTGGCGCTGCATTCTCTACGTTGTAGCCATCAGCGTATTCGCCGTCTTCTAGGCCAATCTGCTTAGCCGTCATGGGAAATCTGGCCGGTTCCTATGACGGCAGCGTCACGCACGTGACATAAGGCGGGGCATCGCGCCCACCATCCGTCTCTTCGCAACGAGCAGCAAGAGCGCGACGTCCCGCTTTTTTCATAGGCCGGCTTTCATCGGCGTATCCAAGCGGATGGGTCGACGAAAGCCTCGAGCCTTATACCCGAGGAATATACAAACATGCAAGCAAAGGAGGAGACGATGACACACACGACTCTCGAGTCCGACGTCATCGAAACGGATGCAGCATCCGCCGCAACGACTCCGAAGCCCGAGCGCTCCGACGGCATTACTCGCCGAGCGCTTGTCATCGGAGGCGGAGCTACCGCGATCATGCTGGGTCTAGGGGGATTGCGCTACATAGGACACACGCCGCTACGCCGCCCGCCTGGAGGCCAAGACGAAGCAAAGCTCGTCGCCGCATGCATCCGCTGCGAGCGCTGCTACGAAGCATGCCCGCGCAAGGTTATCAAACCCGCCCGCATCGAAGACGGTCTTTTGGAAAGGCGCACGCCAACGCTCGATTTCGATGCGAACTGGTGCGATTTTTGTACCGAAGAAAACGGCGGGGTGCCACTGTGCGTAAAAGCATGCCCCACAGAAGCACTGAAGCTTTCCGAAGAAGCGACGGTCGAAAACACCATTCTCGGCGTCGCCGTCATCGACGAGCGCCAATGCCTCGCCTATCGCGACAGCGGATGCCGCTACTGCTTTGATGCCTGCCCCTACGACGCCATTGAGATGAATGGCGCGCACCCCGTCGTCATAGCCGACAGGTGCAACGGATGCGGCGCATGCGAGAGTGTCTGCGTTTCGCTCAAGGCGGGTTCGATCGCCTCAGGCGCGACCGAACGAGCCATCGTCATCAGGCCGCTCGAAGCCCTGCAATAGGAGGTCGTCATGAAATCGAACAACATTCGCACCGTAACGGCCGCCGTCGTCTTCGTTATCTTGTGCGTAGGCCTTGTTACGGGAATCAGCATGGGAACCCTTTCGGGATTCGGTTGGGATACCATCTCCATGCTCTGCCCCCTCGGCGCCATTACCACCATGATAGCCACCAAGACGCTGCTGCCGCGCGCCCTCGTTTCCCTTGCCATCATGGCGATACTGGTATTCATCTTCGGACGTGCATTTTGCGGATGGGTATGCCCCATTCCGCTGCTTCAGCGCATCGGGGCCTTCTTTCAACCCTCCAAGAAGCGCCACGAATTGAACAAGAGAAAAAACGAGGAAGTCGTCGCCATCGCCAAAAGCGAGATGAAATGCACGCACGACTGCTCCTCATGCTCGTCGTGCGCGAGCAAACGCGCAGCCCTTGATTCTCGCCATTACGTCCTCGGCGGCGCATTGCTTTCCACCGCGATTTTCGGCTTCCCGGTCTTTTGCCTCATCTGCCCTATCGGCCTTACCTTCGCAAGTGTGCTTGTGCTTTGGAGACTTTTCGCCATGGGCGACATGACGTGGTCCGTGGTGCTCATTCCCGCGATTCTGGTTGTGGAACTCGTGTTCTTGAAAAAATGGTGCACGCGATTCTGCCCTTTGTCAGCGCTCATGAACCTCATCGGCCGCTTCAGCAAGACGACCACACCCGTTATCGACGATGCCCTCTGCCTTGAAACCGCAAAGGATTCGGCCTGCAGCCGTTGCGCCGCCGTGTGCGAGGCGGACATCAATCTACGCCACCCCGATTTCGGCGAACGCGGCCTCGCCGATTGCACGCGCTGTCGCGCCTGCGTTGACGCATGCCCCGCGCACGCCATCAGCATGCCTTTGATCGCAAAGAAAAAAGACAGCAAGGGCCAGACATGCGTCGAGATAGAAAACCCCGTTGATAAGACGGTGAGATAATGAGTGCTGTTTCAAAGAAGAGCATTGTCGGAAAATTCTCCGAACTTGACAGCGCCTCCATAGCCGTCAACCAGGCTCGCTGCGCAAAGGTGCGCAACCGTAACGTCGAATGTCTGAAATGCGCCCAGGCGTGCACTTCGGGCTGCATCTCGCTCGTCGACGGAGAGCTTGTTGTCGACTCCTCCAAATGCGTCGGCTGCGGCACTTGCGCAACCATCTGTCCCACCTGCGCTCTCGAGGCTCGCAACCCTTCGGATGCAGAACTCCTTAACGCTTGCTTGGCGGCGCGTTGCGGTAATTCCGTCGAAATATGTTGTAGCCAGCTTGCTGCCGCGCTCGATGGTTTCATCGATAAAGAAAAGTACGCACAGGTTGTATGCCTCGGCCGCGTTGACGAAACGCTTATTTGCGAACTTGCCGCACACGGCGTGAGCGACATTCACCTCGGATGCGGAGATTGCTCGGCATGTGCGCAGCGTTTCGGGAAGCAAACGGCGGAAACCGTCGCGAAAACGGCCGAAGAGCTTTTCCGCGCCTGGAACGTTCCTGCAAAACTCAGCATCAAAGAAGGCGCTTCGACGCAGATCCTGCAAGAAAGCGCGACCGACGAAAGCGCCCACGAACGCATTACGCGGTTCTTCAGCGAGCCGAAAGCCTGCGCCACTCTCGAATCCGCGAAAAGCGAAGAACAGGGACCCGAAGACTCTTCCGAAGCGAAGCAGCATCAGGCGTTCCCTCTTCCCCATGGAAAGACGGGACGCTTCCCCATTTCGTTCCCGACAGAAGAGAAAGGCTGCTTAACGCACTTTCGTCCTTCGGAAGCGCGGATGAACCCTCTCTGTCTACCAGACTTTGGGGCTGCGTGGTCATCGATGGCACGAAATGCTCGTCGTGTCGCATGTGTGCCACGTTCTGTCCCACGGGAGCCATTCGCAAATTCGACGCCGAAGATGGAACCATGGGCGTGACGCACCGTCCGGAAGACTGCGTGAAATGCGGAAGCTGCCGCGATATCTGCCCCGAAGAAGCCATCCTGATTCTCGATGAGGTGAAAACGGGCTATCTCATGGACGGCAAGAGCCATCGCTACACGATGAACCCCCGCCCCATCAAGCTCGACGACCCCCATCAGATTCTTAACACCATGAAGGACAAAATAGAGGGGAACCTCTACGAGCGTTAGCTAGCTCACCGACGCTCCCATATTCGCGAGCCAATCCCGACCGCGGCAATTGTCTCGCTACCCAATTCTCTCGATAAGCCCGATGCGCGTCCCCTACTCCCTCCCCTTCGGCGCGCGTCGTAGCTTATACATATGCCCCGTGTCTTTTGGCTGCCTGATCAGTCCTTTCCGAAAGATACGGGGCTTTCTTCGTTGAAGGCGGCTTTTCAATCGAGACGGCCGCACCGGTTGCGCCGGTCGAGCCGCTTGCGGCGATCTGCTATTTACGCCGACTGCGCTGCAGCTAACGCGCCGGTTGCCCTGGTCGGCCGCCGTTTGCACCAGCCCGCTGCTCGCAGCAGACAAGCCCGCCCCCGCGTTATGCGCCCTTGCGCGCGTTGCGTTGTGCGCCCTCACGTTATTTCAGAATGACTATCGCTTCCTGGAAGCATGCCATCTCGCAATTGCCGCATCGCGTACAGCGCTGCTGGTCTATGACGGCGGGAACCATGCTCACATCGATGCACCTTCTGACATTTCCGAAACGCACGCCCTGCAACCGTCGCAATCTTCGGTGATGAAATACGAGCGCTTTGATGCCGGCGTTCATACGTTCGTCGCCGAAGCGAAGAAGTGCGGGCGACTGTCCCGGCGTGACGCTCCGTTCGCTCCCCCGCGCCCTGATACATCCGAAATACCGTAAGATTCTTACGCGATTCTTCGTTTTTATAGAACTCGAAGACCGCTTCGTTTTTCTCAAGCAGCGGCAAAACGAGCCCCGAGCCCATTTCCTCAACACGACCGCGAAGCGCCACCATAGCGCACTCGCCATACGAAGCTCCCTGAACCCCTGTGAAAGCAAGCGATTTCCTGGCTGCCAATTGCGCATAGAAAGCCGTGGTGCGATCGACGACGAAATAAAGACCCTCGGCGTCCGCATCAAGCATCTCAACGGCGCGCGTTTCGGGCATTCCCGCATCATCGACCGTAGCGATCACTACGCGCTGCACATCGCGCACGATGCGCGTCAAATCGTTGACGAAATCCATTCTTTTTTCCTTTCGCCTATGCGGTTCAAGTCCACGACGCATCCGGACGCAGTCTGACCTTTTGCCTCGCTCAATCTTACCAAAGGGACCAAAAGAGCTCGCAAGTTCTTTGCCAAGTTCAAATAATGCCTGATGAAGTAGCGTTTTTCTATATTATTCGCTCACTGGACAAAGGCTTTTCCGATTTTTATCATGCTCGCATGGGTTCCAGCGATTTCTCACATATCGGCAGCGCGGTTCTGGCTCTCTTGCGGCCAGCGAGACATTCGCGCCATTTCCTCGATTCCTCGTCGAGCGGCAAGGAATGCCCGCTGAGCGCCGATTGCCTCGATGCCGCCCGCTCCGCCTTTTCGATCGAGCAGAACGAACCGCTTCATTTCCTCGTAAGCAGGCAGAATAACAGACGCATCCTTGAAGGAGCCGTGTCTCACAGCATCAACGGCGAGCTTCCGCCTCGATCGATTCTCGGATATTCGGCTGGGGCGAAAATCGGCATCGTTTCGCCAGAGATAAGCTTCATGCAGATGGCCTGTCTTCTTTCTCGCATTGATGCGATCCGCTGCGGATCCGCACTATGCGGACGCTTCGCGGTGCCAGCGGATACCGGCAAACTACCTGCGCGCAAGCCTTTGACCAACGTACACGATATTCGAAAGCACCTGAGGCGTCTCCTCGGATGAGCGGAAGAAAGCAAGCGTCCGCGGTTCTGCCCTATATCATCGAAAATACCCGTTCGCCCAGAGAAATAGATGTCGCTCTGTTTGTCACTCCCGATTAGAAAGGGAGGCTTTACTGCCTCACCCCGCAATCAACGAAAGCGTCTGATTAGACAAGCCGCTGAGAACGCGAAACCAATACGGCGGAACAACTTGGCACGCTCCGATACTCCTGAGCCAGAACCCCTTGCCAGAAACTTCTTGGCTCGCACCTCGTCCCTTGCCGGAGCCTTTAATCCTGATCGCTCAGCCACCAACTTACGGCATTTGACCTTCAGCCCTCAAGCCCGACCCCACTCCCCCGGCTTTCGATTCCGAACCTCGAACCTCGAACCTCGAACCCCAAATCTCAGCTCCGACTCCCGAGTTTCAATCTCCGACCCCGCCCACGAATTTCAACCTCGGGCTCCCGCCTCACGAATCCCGAGTCTCACCCCGACCCTAGACCCACGAATAGCATCCGTACTATTTCGGCCCTTCTTGCCAGACGAAACGCACGTTTCGCCGACATAGTATGGAAAAAGCAGCGCATACGAATAGAGAGCCGAAGGTACGGCTCTCTGACCTGCATTTTGCTTTTGAGGAAAACGAAGCACCGCAACAATCCATACTATTTCGTTCGCTTTGCCAAAACGCATGCGCAAACGAACGAAATAGCATGCCATGCCGCAGCCTGGACGTCCAAAACCAAAAAAGCAACCTAAGGCGTTCGAAATCAAAGCAAGATCGAGCTGAACGGCGGGATGAAGGAGCCGTGCTGCAGATCGAGTCCGAATCGAAGCTCCACCGGCCACGGCATATATAAAAACGGCGGCCGAAAAGGCCGCCGCAATCCATCGTCCATAACGAGTCGGCTTTGCCGTCCGCGGCAGAACAACTCGCCGCTTTCAGCAGACCGACCCACGATAGCAATGAGCTGTTACATACGCTTGACGAAGCGACCGTCGCGCGTGTCGATCTGAAGAACGTCGCCCACGTTGACGTACATGGGAACCTTCACCTCGGCGCCAGTCTCGAGCGTAGCAGGCTTAGTGCCGCCCTGAACAGTATCGCCCTTGAAGCCAGGGTCGGTCTCGGTGACTTCGAGCTCGACGAACAACTGAGGCTCGCAGCCAATCAGCTCGCCGTCAGCATACTCCAGCGTGACGGGGTCGTTTTCTTTAAGCCACTGAGCGGCATCTCCGACGTGATCGGTCGGAAGAGAGAACTGCTCGTAGCTGTTGGGGTCCATGAAGTAGAAGTCGGAACCGTCGTTGTACAGGTAGGTCATCTCGCGCTGCTCAAGACGAACGGTGTCGAACTTCACGCCTGCATTCACGGTGTCGGAAAGCACGCGGCCCGTCTTGATGTCGCGAAGCTTCATGCGAACGAACGCACCGCCCTTGCCAGGCTTCACGTGCTGGAATTCGATGATGGTGCACATCTTGTTGTTGTACATGATGCACATGCCGTTCTTGAAATCGGCGGTAGAGATTGCCATTGTTTCCTCCTTCAAACTCGCTGGACGGGCGCCTTGCCCCGCTGGCCTTCGCGCTCGAAGCTGCTAAGCAGACCACGAAAGAATTCGCAGAAAGCCGAGGGCAATTCGCTCCGTCGATCGGGTGCAAGGACGCACTCTGGGCCGTCATTGAACAGAATCGAACGAAGCCGACGCTTCAGCCTTTACCTTATGTTGCGCGCTGCTCGTCATCCGCGATCGCCTGCGAAAACCTCATTCACAGATTCCTCGCCAAGCGACGCATGGCCCACATGGAGCAAACGGACCCAGACGCTATGCCGGCACCGATTCACGCGATCGCAGCATATTCAACGAAAAACGCGACGCTATATTATAACGAGTTCGTGCGTCGATTGCGTGAAAACCTCAAAACCATCGGGAGTTATAACGCCGAAATCTTCCAAGCGACAGCCTAGGATTCCGCCGAGATACACTCCCGGCTCAACCGTCACCACGTTTCCGGCGCATAGCGAATCCGTGTTGCGCGGCGACAGATTCGGCTGCTCGTGGATATCGATGCCCACGCCATGACCGAGGCCGTGGCCCATCTTTCCTCCGTAGCCCGCATGCTCAAGGACACGCTCCGCCAGCTCGTGCGCCTCGGCGCCCGTAACGCCGGGACGAAGCATGCGCTCCACCGCCTCGTTCGCAGTGCGAACGGCCTCGTATACGTGCTTCGCCTCCTCGGTCGCGTATTCCATGCAGACGGTCCTGGTCATGTCTGAGCAATAGCCGCCCTTGCGCGCGCCGAAATCGAGCACGACCATATCCCCCGGCTCAAGAACCTTTCCGTCCGGAATGCTATGCGGAGCGGCACCGTTGGCTCCCGAAGCCACGATCGAAGAGAACGCGAGGCCTTCGGCCCCCAAGCGACGCATAGCCTCTTCCAGCTCCAGCTGGACTTCTCGCTCCGTCATGCCGACGCGCATGAACGAGACAATGTGGCCGAACGCTTCGTCGGTAATTGCCTGAGCGGCTTTCATCGCCTCAATCTCCGCATCGTCTTTCACGGCGCGCAGCTTCAAGACGAAATCGCTCGTCTCGACAGCAGGCGCAAGCCCTTGCTCTACAAGGCTTTTTTCAAGTCGACGAAATGCCGCAAGCGACATGGAATCCTCGATGGCAAGAACTGACGATATATCGTCAGGCGCTTCGCCTCCGTCGTCAGAAAGCTTCTCGGCAATCCATCGCGCATGAAAACCGCCCGACGCATCGACGCTCCAAGGCCCGCCGCATGCAGCCCGACACGCCGCATCCGCATAGCGCGAATCGGTATGCAAGACGGCTTCGTCGTCCGAAACGAATGCAAGATGAGCAGGCTCGTCGTCGAATACCTTGTCGAATGCGGTAAGCCACTTCACGTTGGAAAGGTCCGTGCAGCAAAAACGGGCCATGCCCTCTTCGCGCATGCGGGCGCGCATGCGGTTCAAATGGCTCTCCATGCGATATTCCTCCTTATTCCAGACTGCGAAAAGGACTACGCGCGGTATACCCCCTCCGCCTTGAGAATCTCGGTAATCTCGTGGGCAACGCAAGCTGTGCCCTTCTCCCTCACGTCCACAATGACGTCGGCCACCTCTTCGTACAAAGGCTTTCTGTCATCCCAAAGCTTATCGGTATCACACCCCGAAGCCAGCAACGGCCTTGTCTTGTAGCTTCTGACACGCGCCAGCGATCCCTCGGCGGAAGATTCGAGAAGGACGGTAAATCCTTCGTTTCTCAGCAATCCCCTGTTCTTGGGCGCCACCACAATTCCTTCGCCGCACGAAATGACCGCGGGGCCCATTGCGCAACATTCGGCAAATGCGCACGACTCGGCACGGCGCAGCCCTTTCTCGCCCCGCTGCTTAAACAACTGGTTGGCATCTTTGCCGTACTTTCGCTGCAGGAACGAATCGACGTCTATGGCCGCAACGCCAAGATCGCGTGCAAGACGGCGAGCCACCGTGGTTTTGCCCACCCCCATGAATCCCACGAGGAAGACATTGCGCGACAACGTACCCATTAGATCACCGGGCCGACATCTTCAAGCGGCGCTCGTAGGAGGAAACCGCGGCGTGAATGTCCGACATGCTTTCACAGCCAAATTTCTCGAGATACATGTTCGCGAGAGCAAAGGCCGCTTCGCCCTCGGCAAGAATGGCCTGCGCCGGCACCTCGCAGCAACAATACCTTGCCGCCCGGTATTCGCAAGAAGAAAGCGTTCCCATGTCAAAGGATGACTGACTGCGCCCAATGCGAGGCGACGGAACGACATTCGCACGAACGACGAGAGGCATGCCTGTCGAGATGCCCCCTTCTATGCCCTTGCTTTTATTGCTCGCGCGCGAAAAGCCCTGCGCACCGTTGAGCGACGGCTTGTCATAGGCGCCCGAACCCGATAGAAGCGAGCGAGCTGATGCGTCGCAAAACTCGATGCCGTCTACGCCATCGATGGAAAACACCGAAGCGGCCACCCTTGACTGGATGCTCCCCTTGTCACGACAGGCAGTTCCAATGCCGGCATGCAGCCCGTATACCGCAAGGGCGAAAGATCCCCCAAGTGTATCTTTCTGCGCAACCGCGCGAGCTATTTCGTCTTCCATGGCACGTGTCATTTGCGAAGATGGACAACGGACGGACGACATCTCCACGTCAAGAGGAGAGAGCGCAGGCGCATTGTCTGCAAAGGGGTCTTCACGAACAGAAACGCCCCCGATCCTGGTGACGCACGAAATAATCTCGACCCCGAATTCGGCAAGAAGCTCGCGTGCGATTCCCGACGCGGCGACGCGCATGACATCGAGTCTGTCATTGAATCTGCGCCCCAAAACCGAGCAATCGGAAATGTCGTATTTCAGCGAAGCACCCAGATCGACCGTGCCGGGACGAACGGGGAAGCCCACTAGAGGCATATTTTGCAATTCGCCCCCAGGGCGACGAGCGACATTGTTCGCGACAAGAACAATAGGCGCACCCGTCGTGCGACCATCCGCCACGCCCGACAAAACGTTCACGTGGTCTTCGCAATCAGAGCCTTGGCCTTCGCCCGACAAAGCCCTCATACGAGAAGACCATCGCGCCACATCGGCGTCGATGGCCTCTTCGCTTATGCGCAGACCCGCAGGAACGCCGCTCACGACGGCACTCAGCAGCGCGCTATTCGATTCTCCAGCTATTTCGTAGTGCATCATGCTCCCAACATGCGTTTGTTTCTAAGCGATTGTAGCATGGCGGGAAACGATGGGCTCTGCGGCCTTGTCCAGAAAGCCGGGGTTTAGGGTGAATGCGTCTTCGGTCAGCGTTCGATCGGCATGTCGCGCAAAATGCGTTTTTCGATTCTGCGCAAAAACAGCGTATGCTTCAAATCCTTCGCCACAAGGGGCTTCACCATGATGGCGCACATCCCGAGCAAACGGCCACCCCATACATCCGTCATGAGCTGATCGCCGATACATGCAGTTTCTAAGCGCTTAACGCCAAGCTTCCTACAAGCGACGAAATAAGAAAACGGCAAGGGCTTGAGCGCTCGGGCGACGATTGGCAGGCCGATTTCCCGAGCGCAATCGTGCGCGCTGCTGTGCCAATTGTTCGTCAGGATGCATGGCGCAATACCGGCCCGTTTCACATCGCTGAGCCACTGCCTCACATCCTCAGGAACCTCATGGGTGTCGCGCGTAAGAAGCGTGTTGTCCATGTCGAGAAGGACGGCACGCACCCCTTTTTTACGCAAATCGTCGATGGGGTCTATCGCCGAAATGCGGCTGAAATAACAATCGGGTCGGAGCAAGACGATCCCAATCCCTACAGGTGCTCGGCGATGGCGGCCTGATGCTCTTCGTAGGTTTTGCTGAACGCATACTCCGTCGTACCCTGGTCGTTCGTCCAGAAGATGAAGTAATAATAGTCGCCGAAATCATCCGCAGGGGCGCACACAGCCTGCAAGCAATCAAGGCCTGGCGAGCAGATGGGTGTCGGAGGCAACCCGGCGTTGGCGTAAGTGCTGTACGGCGTATCCGCCTGGACCTCCTCCGCCGAAGGGTCGTGGCCGACCTCATAAGCGGTGGTCGCATCCGACTGCAAGAAGCCGAACGTCTCTTTGTTGTTGGAGGAAAGACGGTTGTAGAAGACGGCGGCAACCTGAGAGCGAATCTGCTCGTCGCCGCTGGATTCCTTTTCAACAATGGATGCAAGGTTTACGGCATCATAGATGGAGAGACCCTTGCTTTCCGGGTAAGACCAATCCAGGGTGCTTATCTCGTTGCGAAACTGGTCGAGCATCATACGAACGACAGCATCGGCCGTATCGGTCACAGAGAGCTGGTAGGTTTTGGGGAACAGGAAACCCTCGAGCGAATTGGTTCCCGCATCTTTCAGAAAGTCGTAATCCGCAGCGTACACGCTTGCGTCTGACGCCGCAGCCGAAAAGTCCGCCGCGCTGATCGACCCGTTGGTGGCAGATTCGACGGCGAGGCGATATCGGAAAGCTTATAGCCCTCGGGAATGGTGAGCGAATATCCGCCCAAATCGCCCGAAGCGATGGCTGTATAACCTGATCGACCGTCATGCCGCGGAAAAACTATACATTCCGCCTGAAATTTCTGATCGGCACCAAGTTCTTTCGCGCGATCGAGAAACGCATCCGCGGACACCGAGACGCCGGCGGATGCAAGCGCATTCGAAACGTCGGAAGCCGAAGCGCCCTCGGGAACGGTCACCTGCACGTCGGAGGCAACAATCTGCTCCGTTCCCTCAAGGCCGGATTTCGAACAGCCTTTGGTGATGTTGAAGATGGCAAAGGCGGCAACGATCACGACAACTGCCACCAAAACAAGAGCGATCACCATGGGGGCTTTGCTCTTCTTCGGACGAATGTGAGACGTATCATACGTCCTGAACTGACGCTCCCCTTGCGCATGAACCATGCGGGCGCGATGGGTTGGATGAGAGCTATACGTAATCTGTCTACGAGGCATGCACGTTCCTCACATCTACAGGCGCATTTGCGTGCGCGCTTTTACTTGTCTTCGTGCTCGAATCGAGCATCCAGCCACGCTTGCAAAAACAAACTCGCGGCAATCATGTCTACTTTACCCCTCATTGCCCTTTCATCCAAACCCTCTTCACGCAAAATGCGTTTCGCTTCACGCGAGCTCATACGTTCGTCTGCAAAAAACAGAGGAAGGTTGCGAGCGCGTGCGATACGCGACGCCTTCTCTTTGATGGAAGCAGCCTGCGGGCCTTCTTCCCCCGACAGGGTGTAGGGCAGCCCACAGAGCAGCTGCTCGACCTCCCAATCCTGCACGAGCCGACGAAACTCGGCCCCGTCACCGAGAACGTCAGAGGCGGCGAGCACCTTCAGGGGCGTTGCAATCCTTCCTTCGGAATCGCTTATTGCCACGCCGATGCGAACCTCCCCTATGTCCAAAGCCATCGTCCTCACGAATGACCCTCCTTTACAGCGTCCTTTGTCGAAGTGGACTGTTCGCATGCGAACCCTCGACGTCGGCCGCTTCGACATGGATTCATCGCAACGCGAAAAAGCGGCCACGCCCGAAAGCGCAGCCGCTTCGCAATCATTCCTACAGATTGAAATGGGCACGTGCCGCGTCGAGCGCCGCATCCATGCCTTCGGCATCTTTGCCACCGGCCTGGGCCATGGTGGGCTTTCCGCCGCCGCCGCCCTTGATGTTGGAAGCAATCTCCTTGATCAGAGCACCGGCGTTAAAGCCAGCCGCAACCGCCTCGTCGGTGCCCGCAGCCATGATGACGGGCTTACCGTCGTTCACCGTACCAATCACGCACGCGCCCGGCTTGGGCATGCGAGAGCGCATAATATCCCAAGTATTGCGCAGCGCGCCCGAATCAAGACCGTCGATGCGTGCGATCACAAGCGGATACCCCACATCGACCATGGACTCGAGGTATTCGGCGACGCTTCCTTCGGCCGCCGCTTTCTTGGCCTGCTTCTGCTCGGCCTCGAAGATTGATGGCCTCGAGGTTTGCGACCGTACGCTCGGAAACATCGAACATGGAAACCTTGAGCTGTGCCGCCGCCTCTTTGAGCTCGGACTCGACCTTGTTCATGTAATCGAGCGCGTCAAAGCTCGTCACGGCCTCGATGCGGCGGACGTTAGCACCGACGCTGGACTCAGAGACGATTTTAACGAAGCCGATTTCCGCCGTATTGGCAACATGGCAGCCGCCGCACAGCTCTCGGGAAAACTCGCCCGCTTCGACAACGCGAACGACGTCGCCGTATTTTTCGCCGAACAGGCCCGTAACGCCCGATTCGCGAGCCTCATCGAGCGAGGTCTCGTAAATGTTCATGGGGAGGGCCTGCATGATGACGTTGTTGGCAACGCGCTCCACCTCGAAATCTGCTCGGCCGTCATGCCCTCGAAATGCGTGAAGTCGAAGCGAAGGCGTCGGGGCCAACGTAGCTGCCGGCTTGCTTGACGTGATCGCCGAGCACCTCGCGAAGCGCAGCATGCAGAAGGTGCGTGCAGGTGTGGTTGCGCGTAATGCGCTTGCGACGAAGCTCGTCGACGATCGCACGCACAGTATCGCCGGCATGCACGCTGCCTTCGACAACCTTCACAGAGTGGACAACGAGGCCTTTCGCGGGCGCTTTGGTATCCACGACCTGAAGCTTGATTCCCTCGGCTTCGATGGTGCCGGTATCGCCCACTTCGCCGCCCATTTCGGCATAGAACGGCGTAAGGCCCAAAACAACCTCGCCTTCCTCGCCTTGCGCAAGGGACTCGACGCGCTTGCCGTCTTTGACAACAGCCTTTACCTCGGCCGTAGCGGTCAAGCGATCATAGCCCACGAAGCCGGTAGCGCCGAGTTCTTTGAGCAGATCGTCATGGATGCCACCATACGTGCTCCATGCAGCCTCGGCATCGTCTTTCGTGGCGGCACGGGCGCGTTCGCGCTGCTGATCCATGCATGCCTCGAAGCCCTCTTTGTCGACGGTGATGTTCGCGTCGGCGCAAATCTCCTCGGTAATTTCGACCGGGAAGCCGTAGGTGTCATGCAACGTAAAGGCGGTGGCTCCGTCAAGCACCGTGCCCTCGAGCTTCTCGAGGGCATCGGCGAGGTACGCCTGACCCTGGCGAAGCGTGACGCCAAAACGCTCCTCCTCCGAGAGGATGACGCGTTCGACGAGCTCGCGATTGTCGACAACCTCGGGATATACATGGCCCATAAGACGCACGATCGCGTCGACGTAGTTGCTCAAGAATGCGCCCTCGATGCCGAGCTTGTGCGCGTGCATGACGGCACGGCGAAGCAAACGGCGCAAAACGTATCCGCGACCTTCGTTGGAAGGAAGGATGCCGTCGGCAATCATGAAGGTAACGCTGCGGCTATGGTCGGCGATAATGCGCAGCGAAAGATCGCTTTCGGCGTTTTCCTTGTAGGACTTGCCGCTCAGGCGTTCGCCGACCGAAATCAGATCGCGCATAACGTCGGTTTCATAGTTGGACTGAACGCCCTGCATGATGGCGGCCATGCGCTCAAGACCCATGCCGGTATCGATATTTTTCGTGGGCAAGGGAGCAAGCGTGCCATCTTCCTGGCCGTCGTACTGGGTGAAGACGCAGTTCCAGAACTCGAGGAAGCGGTCGCAATCGCATCCGGGAGCGCAGTCCGGGCTGCCGCAGCCGAAATCGGGACCCTGGTCGAAGTAGATTTCGGAGCACGGACCGCACGGACCGGTAGGCCCAGCACGCCAGAAATTGTCATCCTCACCAAGACGGGAAATATGGCTTTCGGGAACTCCGAGGCTTTTCCAGATCTCGATAGTTTCGTCGTCGTTCTCGAAAACGGTGAAATACAGCTTTTCCTTGGGAAGCTCAAGCACTTCGGTGGCAAACTCGTAAGCCCATGCGCACATTTCGTCTTTGAAATACTTGCCGAAGCTGAAATTGCCGAGCATTTCGAAGAAGCTCAGGTGGCGGCCCGTCGTACCGATGATGTCGATGTCATTGGTGCGCACGCACTTCTGAACCGTGGTCGATCCGATGTAGGCCGGGTCGAATTCCTTGACATGAAGAAAGTACGGCTTGAACTGAACCATACCTGCGCTGGTCAGCAGAAGGCTGGGGTCGTCGGGAATCAACGAAGAGGACGGCATGCGCTTGCAGCCCTTCTCCTCGAAGAAGCTCAGGTACTTCTCGCGGATTTCCGCGGTAGTCATGTACTTCATCTAGCTGGTCTCACTCTCGTTTTCGTCTCGGCGCATCCGCGCCTTTTTTTGAACAGCGAAATAATACCTAAAACAAGGCGAGCGCGCTGACATTAAGCGCGTTTGCTTCCTGCATTCTACGCATTAATCGGAGTTACGGCCCGATTCTTCACGAGAATCTACGTCATGCGGTCCCAGGGGCGATTGCGAAGAACGGTCGGTCTCCGCACGCGAGCGCTTTCCATCGCCCAGGAAAACGGCGGCAAACGACCTGTGCTTGCGAACCGGAGCCACAGCGTCCGCCACAGCATCGGGAGCCCCGTCTTCGTCGCGCAAATCGGACGGCATGCCTTTGAAAAAGACCCCGTCTTCCGAAACAACCTGCCGTCCGGTCTCTCTTTCGAAATAGAACACGAACACGGTTTTCAAAATAGCCGCGAGCGGAATAGAAAGCAACATACCGACAACACTGCCCACAAGCCCCGCCATGGAACCGCCTATCGCGCTTCCAACCAGCAGCACTACGATGACGATGGCGGGATGAACGTCTACGGAATTCGACATGATCTTCGGAGAGATGAACGTGTAGACGAACTGCTGCACGACGAGGGTGAGAACCAGGGCAAAAAACGCCGCCCAGGGATCGACGAACAACCCCACAAGCGCCGCTATAACGCCGCCGATCCAAGGACCCACGACGGGGATGATGTTCATGACTCCCGTGATAAGCCCGAGCGCAGCGGCATTCGGAATACCGATGAAATGAAAACCGATGCCGCACGCAAGGCCAATGAGGAAACATTGAAGAAGCGTAGCCTTCAAATAACCGCCCATGACGCGCGTGAAGGTGAGGTGAAGCATTTCGGCCTCTTGCTGACGGTTCTCGGGACTGAAGCGCTTCGCCTCTCGACCGATCGACGGCAGCTCCATAAGCACCCAGAATGCCACAACAAGCGCAAAACCTATGATCATCAAGGAATTGGCGACGCCCGTACCGAAGACGAGGACACCGTCCGCCGAGAGTCGCGCCGTGGTCGATGCCCAGTCGGTCAGGTTCTCTGCCGCCGAATTCAGCCAATTGCGCACCGATTCGTCCTGAAGGACCGAGGCGTATTGGCTGTACAGATGGTTTCCCCACCCTATGAGCGCCTGGGCGTAACCCGGCAAGCCGGCGAGCATGTTGGAAAACTGTTCGGAGATTCCCGAAGCAGGAGAGAACATAGTGGCCAGAAGCACTGCCGCAACCGCACCCATGCCCAGATACGAAAGGGCCGTTCCGACAACGCGCGGCACCCCGAGCGACTCGAGCTTTGCGACAGGAGTCCTCAAGCACAGCACGAAGACGACCGTCCATACCACAACGGCCACCGGCACGGCCAAGATATCGAGCACGCGACCGAACAGATACACCAGAAACGCAATGCCGATAAGCATCCAGACGACATAGAAACGGCGGCGCGCGTCATCGCAGCGCTGCGCACTCGTCTTGCCCTTGTGAGACATACGACCCCGCCCGACCCTATTCTTGCTTGGAGCCGTAGGTGAAATACTTCTCCTGCGCGCCTGCTTCGCCCGATTCGGGCTTCGCGGCATCGGGGCACGAAGCATTCTGTTCGCAAGCCTGGAGAGGCTCTACAGAAACTCCCTCGTCGTGCGCTGCGCGGGACCGCTCTGCCGCCGCACTCTCGGTGGCCGCCTGAACGCGACCCTCCCCCGATGCGCTCGGGACCCCCTTGCCTGCGCCGGATTCCTGAGCATCGGCAAGACAGGCGGATTCGTCAGAAACCCTGCGTCCCGAGAACGCATCACGCAGCTTCTCGGTAGCCGTGTTAACAAGACGCAGCGGGGTATTCGCCACGGCATCGACCGCATTCGCGGCACTCGCCGCCGTCTCGGTGATTTCGTTCACGTTTTCCAGGATGCCGTCCAATCTCATGATTTCGAGGTTGGCAGCATCCACCGCAAGAGAAACTCGTTCCACGAGCGGATCGACCTTGTCCGCCGCAGGCTTGACGCTCTCCGTGATTTCACGCACGTCCTTGAGAATAGGGGTGATTTCCGCCTCCATGGTTTCAACGGTCGTGCGCGTGCGGCGCAGAACCATGATGAGTTCGACAAGCGCCCACACAAGCGCGACGCCCACAACGATGAAGACGATAGGGAGAACGACCCCAGAAATAACCGATGCGTCCATAAACTACTCCTGACCTTCGAAAATGCTCCGATTTAGCGTGTTCAGCTGTGCAGTGTATCACGGGCGGCCGAGCTCCTGTCTCGACGGACCGCATCTACACGGTAGGACTCCCAGCCGTTTTCGCTCGGATGGTAGAAACAGCCCCGTTCAAGGCCTTCGGGAAGATAGCGTTGGTCGACCCAATGCCCCGGATAATTGTGCGGGTACTTGTACTCCCCGTAGTGCTCGGAACCGGGACGATGCCTGTCGCGCAGATAGCTCGGTACGTCGCGACGGGGGCCGCGCCGCACCTCGTAAAGAGCCGCGTCTATTCCGGCCTCGGCCGCATTGCTCTTCGGCGCAAGCGCCATGTAAATAACGGCCTGAGCAAGGTTGATGCGGCACTCGGGAAGGCCGATGACTTCGACCGCACGAAAAGCCGCTTCCGCGATAAGCAGCGCCTGCGGATCGGCGTTGCCGATATCTTCGCTCGCCAGGATGAAGATTCGCCGGGCAATGAACTTGGGGTCTTCGCCGCCGTCTATCATGCGTGCGAGCCAATACAAGGCGGCATCGGGGTCGCTACCCCTCATGGATTTGATGAACGCGCTGATGACGTCGTAATGCATGTCTTTGTTCTTATCGTACGGGAGAGCCCGATGAGGCGTTGCCAGCGCCACCATATCGGCATCGATGCGCAAGGCTTCGCCCTCGGACGAAACGCCCTTGCGCGCGCTTTCCCGCGCAAGCCCGGCCGAAAGCTCAAGGGTTGTCAATGCGCTGCGGGCATCGCCCCCCGAAAGGTTCACCACCGCATCGAGCGCGTCATTCGTCAGTTCGAATTCGCCTTTCAGCCCGCGTTCGTCCCCAGGCCCGGCGGACGATAGAAGCGATATCTTCGTCGGAGAGAGCCTCGAGCTCAATGACGCGCGAACGGGATATCAGCGCCGAATTCACTTCGAAAAACGGATTCTCCGTCGTGGCGCCGATAAGCACGACCGTGCGGTTTTCCACGGCATGAAGCAATGCGTCTTGCTGGCTTCGGTTGAAACGGTGGATCTCGTCGACAAAGAGTATGGTACGCATCCCGTTGAGGACAAGTCGCTTCTCGGCCGCTGCGATTTCTCGGCGGAGGTCGGAAACCGTGCCGCCGATGGCGGAAACCTCGACGAAGGCGGCCTTGGTGCTTTCGGCGATGATGTGCGCGATGCTCGTCTTTCCCGTTCCCGCAGGGCCGAAGAGGATGACCGACGAAAGGGCGTCAGATGCGATGGCCGCAAAAAGCCAGCTCCCAGACCAACCGCATGCTGTTGCCCCGCCAGCTCGTCAAGCGTACGAGGGCGCATGCGAACAGCAAGAGGCGCTGCCGCCATTTTCGCGGCATTGTCCATTTCGGTAAAAAGGTTCTCCATAGATGACCCTCCTTTCCGCTCGACGTCAGAATACACGGCACACGAACCTATGCGCCGATGCACGAATTATAGATGATAGACCCTTATAAGAAAACATTTGTTCGATTTACGCGCCTTTTCGTATTTTGACAATGATGTAGACGCTGAGCACCGCTGCTCCGAAATAACCGAGAAAACCGATGACCGGAACGCCGAACAGCTGCGGCTGCATACCCGCCGAATAGATGGTCGAAGACCCTATGAAAAGACCCGCCGTGATGATGGCAAGACTCAACCGGTCAACAATCCTGCTGAGCATCTCCATGGGCTGATTTGCCTCGGCAAGGTCGAACCCGATTTTCAGCCTTCCTTTCTCGGCCATATCGAGCACGTTCACAACGCGTTCGGGAATCTGCATTGCCTTGTCGGTTGTGGCAACGGCTTGAACGAGCCTGTCTTCGGTCTCCTTGAACGGATCGAAACGTCTATTCGCCGCACTGTGCACGTAGCGCTCGACCACCTTGAGAATACTGATGTCAGGAGTGAGGGAGATAAGCGTCCCCTGCAAAGACGCAAGGCCACGAACAAGCATGACGAAGCTGCGCGGCATGATGACATTCGCCGTGTCGAGAATGGCCATGATATCGTTTAGCAGCTGAGCTATGTCCATGGAGTAGGCGTCTTCAGCGGCGTAGCGGTTCACCAACGTGGTGAGGTCCTGCAGCAATTGCCCGTAATTAAGCTTCTTGCCCGGAGCGTCGCTGACGCGCCCCCACTCTATGAACAAATCGGTGAGGGCGTGGCCGTCCTTGAACACCATGGCCTTCATCATGTCGAAGAACAGGCCGCGTTCGTGGGGAGATAGATCTCCCATCATGCCGCAATCGATCCATACGACCTCGCCGCGGTCTTTCTTGCCCTCTTCGCGTTCTTCCTTCGTCAGCGCAGGACGCACGATGATGTTGGCCGCATGGGGGTCCGCATGGAAAAAACCCGCGTCTATCATCTGGTGCATGTAGGAATTCGCGATGCGATCGCCGAGGTCTCTCAGGCTATAGCCCGCCTCCCTCAAGGCGTCGACATGCTCGAGAGAAATCCCCTCGACGAATTCCATTACAAGGACGGTCTCGTCGGAATACTCGGGATAAACCCTCGGGCACGACACGCCGCGCTCCCCTTTGAGCCCCAGGGAAAAACGGCGAAGATTCTCAAGCTCTATCTTGAAATCTATCTCCTCGCGAACGGTTCTGTCGAACTCGTCAATGACCGTGACGATGTCCACGCCCGCAAGCACGGTCGATCCGGCAAGGTTCATCAGATCGGCCGCACGACGCATAAGCTGAATGTCACGCTGCATGTCCTCTTTGACATGGTCGCGGCGAATTTTTATCGCCACCGTGGAATCGCCCTCGGCAAGAACGGCTCGATGGACCTGCGCGATGGAAGCGGAGCCGAGCGGCGCCTGTTCAATCGAAGAAAAGATGTCGTCGTAGCGCTCTCCGTAGAAATTACGAAAACGCTGCTCAATGCGCTCGAATGGTTCAGGAGTCGTCGAGCTTCGAAGCGATTGCAGCGCAAGACAATATTCCTGCGGAAGCATGTCGGAACGCGACGAGAGTATTTGGCCCAGCTTGATAAACGTCGGACCAAGATCGCTCAGAAGCGAAACGAGCTTCTTCGGGGTAAAGCCCTTGGAAACCTCGTTGTGACGCAAGATTTTGATTATCTCGCGCAGACGGGCGCCGATGTGGTATCGCCCAATCCGTCGCGCACAAGCTTGACGACGTCTTTCGCGCGTGCCATATGCAGCCCCTTCCCCAGCCGCGTCAACACCAGCCATTGTAGCGCAGCACGCCCCTCCTTACGCGACCGACACCGCATCGTAACCCTCCGACCGCGACGCATCGCGAATCTGCGGCCTCAATACGCAACGACTTTGCAACGCAACGCGCTGCAGACCTGCGGTCATACTCTCTTTTCGGTTTTCATGTCAAGAGGTATCTTTCCGTTGAGGGTTGGATATACTCGAATCGAGCCCTGCTTCCGAAGCCGTCATTTTGCGATGGACCGATGCATTTTCTCAGGGAGCTCTAGATTACGCGTGAATACAGGGATTCGCGTCCGTTGACACGAAAGCTTTGCAGCGCGTTGCGAGCACCCACCTTGTCTAGGTGGGTTCATCCTTAGGCCGGGGGCGGGGCTCTTTTTGTCGACATGCCCCGCGCACGCAGATTCCAACCGTCTGAGCGTTTCGGCACGATGCCGAATACAAGCATCGTGCCGCTTAAGCCTTCCCGAATGCACACATCGCCTCGGCGATTGCCGACAGCTATGGCGCGAACAAAGTGCACAAGCGGCAAAATATTTTTTGTTCACCCGTCGCTTTGCGCCTTTTCGGGTGTAAAATGCCGTCACATTTTCCACTCAACGCACTCAAAACACGCCACAATCCCAGCAACCGAAACACATACGCCGCTACGGCCAAGCTCCGTCAGCGACCTTTGCCTATTTCGCATTCGTTTTCGAAAGGACCCGCATGAGCGAACTCGTATATACGTTCCGCCTGGCCACCGCCGCAGACGCCGAAGCACTCCAAGCCATTTACGCGCCGTATATCGAAACATCGATCACGTTCGAATGCACGTGCCCTAGCGTGGAAGAGTTCCGCAAACGCATCGAAGAGCGTGTTTGGTGTATCCTTTCATCGTATGCGAAGAAAACGGCAAGCCGGTAGGCTACGCATACGCAAGCCGGCTTTTCGCACGCGAAGCGTATGCATGGGCGGTGGAGCTTTCCGTGTATTTCGCGCAGGATTTCCGCGGGCGCGGCCTTGGACGCGTCATCTACAAAAAACTCCTCGACCTGCTCACGCTCCAGGGCGTCCGCAGCGCTCATGGCAAAGTCACCGAGCCGAATGAAAAAAGCGACAAGCTCCACCTTGCCATGGGATTCCGCCTTGTCGGCGTCATGGACAATGTCGGATTCAAGCTTGGACAGTGGCGCGATGTGGCTCATTACGAGAAGCTTCTGGGCGATTTCTCCTGCCCTCCCGCCCCGGTCGTACCCATCACCGAACTCGACCCCGAGAAGGTCAAGGCGATTCTGGAAGGCGTCGAGTAGAACCGCCGCCTTGCGCACGCATGCCTAAAATTTCCTGAATCGCTTATAACGAAGGTCCAGAAGCTCTTCGAGGTCAAGCGACGAAAGCTCGTCGAGCCGGTGAATCACATACCCGCGCACAACGGCCGCGGCAAGCTCAGGGTTCGCGCTCGCCGAACCCTCTCCTTCCTCGAGCACCGCATCGATGATGCCCATCTCGAAAATCTCATAGGCATTCATGCGCATGACCGCAGCAGCTTCCGGCGCGCGGGAGCGGTCCTTCCACAGAATGGAAGCGAACCCTTCCGGCGAAAGCACCGAATACACCGCGTGTTCCTGCATGGCAACGCGGTCGGAAAGCGCGAGCGCGAGCGCGCCACCCGACCCGCCTTCTCCGACCAAAACGCTTACGATAGGCACGCGAAGACCCGCCATGGCAAAGAGGTTTTCGGCGATGGCGCCCCCTTGCCCGCGCTCTTCAGCCTCTTTGCCGCAAAACGCTCCCTGCGTGTCCACCAGACACACTACGGGCAGGCCGAAACGCTCGGCAAGACGCATCACACGCAGGCTTTTGCGATACCCCTCTGGCTGGGGGCAGCCGAAGTTGCGGCGGATGCGCTCGTCAAGGTTCGCGCCCTTTTCCTGAGCGATCACCGCCACGGCCCGCCGTCCAATCCAGCCGATACCCGCCACAATTGCGCCGTCGTCGGCGAAGGCCCGGTCCCCATGCAATTCGAAAAACCCATCTGTCATGGACCTGAGATAGCGCATCGACGTCGGACGATGCACATCGCGCGCTATCTGGACACTTGCCCATGCGGGGTTTTGCGCACCATCCGCGCCCGTTTCGTCCGCTTTGCGCACCGGCGTCATCAACAGAGCCGCAAGCCGTCTGCTGCTCTCTTCCCTGCTGCGACGCTCCCATACAGATTGCTTCTTGCGCGGACGGGGCATGCGGGAAAACGCAGCTCTGACGGCACTGCGCAACGATTCCGCAGAACGCACGTTCTCTGCGCCTTTCGCGCTCGCAACGGCGCCCTCCAGGCATTCGCGCGCGCTCGGATGCGCCGCCAAGGCGTCGCGCAATTCCGAAACGCCCTGACCGATTCACGCCCCAGGCCGCTCGCCAAACGACGCCCCTCGTCCGCACGAGCCCAGCGCACAGCGCAAGCAATTCGCCAACTCGCCGCGCAAATCAGCACGTGCACATGGCGTCGATCAGGCCGTTCAGCGCGACTCTGCGGTCTGAAACTCTTTCGGCAGCTCCTGACGAATGGTGTCCTGATAACGCGGCGCCCGGCGAACCTGATAAGGGCCTTCGGCTGGCAACGATCACGTCCCCCGTATGGCGAACGACGCGGTAACGCCGCCCGTGGTCGGGCCGGTTATGACGAAGTACGGCAAACCCGTCGCGCGTGGCGCTCATGGCGCATGATATCTTCGCCATCTGCATAAGGGACACAAGCCTCCGCATGCGCGCCCCCGGGGCGCAGAAAATCACCAGCGGCAGCCCTTCGGCGTCGCACCTCCAACATGAGTGATGGTTCCCCTACGACCGAGCCCATAGACCATGAAAACGTCATCCGACGCATACGACAACGGCATGCTGGCAATGCAGCCCACGCCGCAACGCACGCCCTCAAAGGTCCGTACGTGCGCGCATGGCCTCGAGCCTCGAGATACCCCGGAAATCGAGCGGGTCGCCTTCGAACGCTGTATCCCAGTCTGAAAGACCCTTCGTCTACAAGGTCGAAGATGCGCTCCGAAGAAGTCATGCGAAAATGATGCCCGCATGAGGGACACGTCTTGTGCCTTTCGCGCACATGGGCCGCGTCGAGCACCGCGCGGCACTTCGGGCACACCATCCAGGCGTCGGGGCTCGCTTGGGTCAACATTCCGCTTTCGCAGCGGCAAAAAGCCCATGCTTTCGTCAGACCCCCGAATGCGTCCGTCGCCGACGCCTCCTCAAGGCGAAAAACGCTCCTTGCATCGTCGCATGCCATGCCAACGAACCGTTCGTCGTCGGCAAGATGAGAACCGATCAGCAAGATAGCCTCGGCACGGACGACCTCCGCCGCAGAAAGCACGCGGTAGTTGTCGTCGAAGGCGCCGTCGGCCTTGCGCGCTCCGATGCAGATTCTCTGCTCTGCCAAGGCGAGATACGGGGCGTCTTTCAAATCTTCCGTATAGGCCGCACAGGGAGCAAGCGCCGCGGCGCGGCATGCGGCCAGGACCTCTTCGACGCGGGGTCCGCAGCCTACCACCAGCACGCGCTCGATGCCGTCGAGGCTCATGTCCGCAAGGCTCACAAGTTCGTCTTCGTCTGCAACCATGGCATCGGAGACGCCGCGCTCGTGCTTGTACTGCTCTTTCGCCGATTCGACCAGTTCGCCGATGCGCGAAAGGTCGCGCTCGTCGGCGGGAAGTTCGGTCGGGATGGTTATATAGGCCCCGCGTGCCTTCTGAGACCCAGACGCAAACACCGCAACTCCTCTATGCCAAAACGTACTTTTGAACTGCCGACGCCGCAACCTGGCCATCGACCGTCGCCTTCACCTCGGCAACGCACATGCGTCGCGAGGACTTCGCGATAACCGCCTCGAGGCGCACCGTATCGCCGGGAACCACCTGGCGACGAAACTTCGCGCCGTCGATGCCCGTCAAAAACCCGATTGCGCCCTCTTGTCCGCGAGCAGCAAGCACGCAGCACGAGGCGGCCTGAGCAAGCGCCTCCATGACGATGACGCCCGGCAAAACGGGATGGCCGGGGAAATGCCCTTGAAACAAAGGAAGCCCAGGGTCCACGTCAAGCTCCGCCACGATGCTCACGCCAGGCCGCACGCAAGAATTCGGCTGACCCAGACGAAGGGGTCGCGATGCGGCAGCAATGCTTCAACGCCCTCTTTTCCACAAGGGAATGAAATGTCCATTCTTCGCCTTTCCTACGAAAGCTCACGGTACGGCGCGATGGCAAGCGACGCGTTATGGCCGCCAAACCCGAGCGAATTGCTCAAGGCCACCTTCTGCTCGCACCCCTCGAGCGCGCGGCCCATAACCACGTTTACGCCGCACTCGGGATCGACCTGCGTCGTGCCGACCGTCGGAGGAACGACAGATTCCGACACCGAAAGCGCACAGACAATCGCCTCAAGTGCGCCGGCTGCGCCGAGCGTATGACCCACCGTGCCCTTGATGGAGGTGATGGGAACCTCGCGCCCCCTTTCGCCCAAAAGGACGCGAAGAGCCGCAGACTCGGTCGCGTCGTTGGCATGAGTGGAAGTGCCGTGCGCATTGAGATGCCCCACGTCCTCGAGGGCGAAGCCTCCCTCGGATAGCGCCTGGCGCATGGCGCGCACGATGCCTTCGCCGCTCGGGTCGGGCGCGGTCATGTGAAACGCGTCTCCCGTAGACCCGAAGCCCGCGACCTCGGCGAGAATGCGGGCGCCGCGAGCCGTCGCATGCTCGAGGGACTCGAGCACCAATGCGCCGGCTCCTTCGCCGGGAACGAATCCGCTGCGATTCACGTCGAAAGGCATCGCAGCCCGCGTGGGGTCTTCCGCCTTCGTCAGCGCCCCCAGATTGCCGAATCCGGCAAGGCAGATGGGAGAGATGGACTCTTCGCTTCCTCCGGCCAAAGCCGCGTCCGCATACCCATGACGAATGAGACGATACGCCTCGCCCACGCAGTGGGAGCCTGTCGCGCACGCCGTGACGATGCTGAGACAATCGCCCTTCAGCCCGTAGCGAATGGATAGGTTTCCTGCCGCCATGTTTTCAATCATGGTGGGGATGAACAGCGGATTCACGCGCTTCGCGCCTTTTTCGCGCAGGGTAATGCAGCCTTTTTCAAACTCCTCAAGACCGCCTATTCCGCTTCCCCACACGCACGCCATGCGACAGGCGTCACCCTCTTCGGCACGAAGGCCGCTTTGGGCCATGGCCTCGTCGGCAGCAACAATGGCGTACTGGACGAATGGTGCAAATCTGCGCGCTTCTTTTTTGGAAAGCCCGCATGCCGCAGGGTCGAAATCGAGGATTTCTGCCGCAACGCTTCCCGCAAAGCCGCTTGCATCGAATTTCGTCACCTTGCCTATGCAGCAACGCCCCTCTTTGACCGCGCTCCACAAAGGCATAACGCCGATGCCAGCAGGAGACACAGATCCCATGCCCGTGATGACCACACGATGCGTGCCGTCGCTTTTGCGCATTTCGTTCGTGCTCATAGCGAAATACCTCCGTCTACGCCTATGACCTGTCCCGTGATGTATCCGGCCGCATCGCTCGCCAAAAACGCGACCGCGCTCGCCACGTCCTCTGGCCGCCCAAGGCGCTTGGAGGCAATGCGGGAAAGAGCCGCCTCCCTTGCCTTTTCGCTCATGGCGCGCGTCATGTCCGTCTCGATGAATCCAGGGGCGATGGCGTTGACCGTGACGTTGCGCGACGCGACTTCACGGGCGAGCGATTTCGTCAGCCCGATGACGCCCGCCTTCGATGCGGCGTAGTTCGCCTGTCCCGCGTTGCCGAACACGCCCACCACGCTGCTCATATTGACGATGCGACCCCGTCGGGCCTTCACCATGGCCGGAAGCGCGGCGCGGCAGCAGTTGTACGTACCTTTGAGATTCACGGCGATAACGCGATCGAAATCCTCTTCCTTCATGCGCATCATGAGCCCATCCTTGGTAATGCCCGCATTATTGACCAGCACGCGCACCGGACCCAAGGCGCAAGCAGCGTCTTCAAGCAGCGAAACGGCCGCTTCGAAGGACGAGACATCCGCCTCGAAGGCGCGGGCCGAAACGCCGAAGCGCTCCTCCAAGTCTCGGGCAAGGTCAGCCGCTGTCTGGGCGCTTCCTGCGTTCGAATGGTTGACGGCCACGTTGTAACCCGCCGCCGCAAGCGACTCGCAGACCGCCTTCCCTATGCCGCGCGCACCGCCCGTCACCACGGCGCAGCCTTGCACGCAAAGATCGTTATCCGCTATCCGGAACTCCATGCGATTCCTTTCCTCGAAGCCGTGCATCGGCTTTAAGCATCCTGTGTTTCCGCGAGCTTCTCGACAACCGCCTCTAAATCCTCGCGCGACTCTATGCGCATGCGCACGGCGCTCTTGTCCACGCGACGGACCAGCCCCGCAAGCACGCCGCCCGTTCCGCACTCCACAAACGTGTCAACCCCCTGTTCGACCAGCCACGTCACACTCTGGCTGAAAAGAACCGGGGAGGTCAGATGAGCCACGAGATGAGTGGCGGCATCGTCGGCGCGAAGAGGCCGCGCATCCACGTTGCAAACCAGAGGGATCTTCGGATCGTCGAATACGACGCCTTCAAGACATGCTGAAAACGCCTCCGCGGCAGGCTGCATCAAGGGACTGTGAAATGCGCCCGCCGTCGCCAGCATCGCGCTACGCCTACCCGGGCCCGACCACGCCTCTTTCGCACGCGCCACCGCCGCCGCATCTCCCGAGACCACAATCTGCCCCGGGGCGTTGAAATTGGCAGGCACGAGCACGTCGCCTTTGGCGCAGGAGGAACACACGTCACGGACTTCCTCTTCAGCGCCGCCCATCAAAGCGCACATAGAACCCAATCGCAGCCCGCACGCTTCGGCCATGACGCGCGAGCGATCTCGCACCAGGGAAAATACCGTCTTCGCATCGAGCATGCCGGAAACGGCAAGCGCGCCCATCTGTCCGAGAGAAAACCCGCCACGTAATCGGGCTTAACGCCGCGCTTGACAAGCGCCCGAGCCTGGGCGATGGAAAGCGCGCACAGCGCCGGTTGAGCGACCGCCGTGTCGGCAAGCAAATCGCCTGTTTCGTCCAGGCACGCCGCCGCGACATCGAAGCCGCACGCATCAGACGCCTCGCAGAACACCTCGTCTATCTCGGGCACGCCGAATAACGTCACCCCCATGCCGGGCTTTTGCGAGCCCTGGCCGGAAAGAAGAAACGCCACCTTTCCCATGGACTAGCTCCTTTTCCGCACCACACGAAGCGCCGAGACGTCGGCGAGTCCCTGCAGGCCGAGCGAAGCGCGATCCATGCCCTGCTCCATCAATTCTTCCACCACATCGCGCGCGCTTCTACGCTCATGAACCAAGCAGGCCGCCTGTCCGGCCAGAAGCGACCCGCCGTCGACATCTCCTTCAACGGCGCGGCGCAACGAGCCCGCATACAGCCCTTCGAGCTCGTCAGGCGAAGCCGCCGCGTCTTCGAGGGAGCGAACATTGCGAGACCATGCGTTTTTCAGGCACCGCACGGGATGACCGGCCCCGCGGCCGGTCACGATGGTGTCGGAATCCTTAGCCGCAAGCACCTTGGCCTTGTAGGCCTCGGCGATGCAGCATTCTTCGACCGTAAGAAAACGCGTGCCCACTTGGATGCCTTCCGCGCCAAGGACAAAAGCCGCCGCAACGCCGCGCCCGTCGGCGATGCCGCCCGCCGCGATAACGGGGATGGTGACGGTGTCGCATACTTGCGGCACAAGGGCCATGGTGGAAAGCTCGCCTATGTGGCCTCCCGCCTCCGTCCCCTCGGCAATCACCGCATCGGCGCCGCAACGTTGCATGCGGGCGGCCAAAGCGCTCGACGCCACCACGGGGACGACTTTCGCCCCTGCCTCTTTCCACTGCTCTATGTACTTGCCAGGGCTTCCTGCGCCGGTCGTTATGACGTCGACGCGAAGTTTCGCGAGCACATCGGCCACTTCGTGCGCCTGAGGGTCCATGAGCATGACATTCGCTCCGATGGGATTGTCCGTCATGGAGCGGGCAATGCGCACCTGCTCTTCAATCCAGGCGATACTCGCCCCGCCGCACGCGATGACCCCCAGCCCGCCAGCCGCCGAAACAGCTCCGGCAAGCCTGCCGTCGGCAATGCGGGCCATGGCTCCTTGGATGATGGGGTGCTTGATGCCGAGCAGCTTGGTAACACGCGTATCCATACGACAGCGCCTACTTAAGGGAGTCGATGTAGGACACGAGCTGACCGACCGTAGAAAGCCCCTCGGGCTCGCCGAATTCGATATCGCACCTTTCTTCAAGGTCGCAGATCAGTTCGACCATGTCCAAAGAATCCACGCCGAGCGACTCGAACGTTGCGTCCTCGGTCACGGAATCGGCGTCGATATCGAGGTTGTCGGAAAGGACGGATGCGACGGTTTCAAGAGTAGTCATGATTATTTACCTTTCTAATAGTTTGATTCTCTTATCTTTTTCAGACAAAAAAAGAGAGGCTTCTGCGCGACGACGGAGGCGTCGCGCAGGCCGGTCTGAGCGCGTTTACGCAGGATCGTGGGCATCGAAGAAGGCCTTGATTTTCAGCAAGGCGACGGAAAACACTTCCTCCTCCTCTTCGCTTAACTCCCCCAAAGCGGATTCCACCATATCTCGGTGAAAGAGCTCGTGCACGCGATATGCCTGCCTGCCTTCTTTCGTCAAGGAAACGAGCACCTGACGACGGTCGGCATCGCTTCGGGTCCGCTTGACGAACCCCTTGTCGACAAGCTTGCCGATCGCCGTTGTGCATGTGGCAAGCGTCACGTTCAAGCGCGACGCCACCACGTTCATGGGGCTTGCACCCTGCAGTCCTATGGCGTGGATGGTATGGATTTCGGCAATGGTGAGACCTTCCGTGAGGCGGTTGCGCAAGACGCCCTCCTCTACGCGAAGAATACTGTTGAAGGTTCCCACAAGCAGTTCGTTGATTTCCCTGCGCCGTGCTTCCTTCCCTATGACGTTTTTCACCGTGTTTGCCATGTATCCTTCCCTTGACGACATGAACCGCCGTGCGGCGAGCCCCTTTTGCGCAGGCGTAATCCAAGCCTTCTTTACAACGACGCTATGCTTGAACAGGCGCGACGGCGACGCATGCCGCCCCCATGCCAAGATGCGTTGCGATGGTGGCACCGCATGCGTGCACGTGGCTTTTAGCGACCGTCACGCCAGCGCCGAAGCGCATCGGCAAGTTTTTCAACCGCCGCCTCGTTGCGCGTATGAACGTAGCGTACCGAAACGGCGCCGTGTTCTTTTCGTATGCGGCTATTGCGTCGACGCAGCGCGCGACGGCCCCTTGAGCCCCTTCGCCTTATCGAAGGGTACCACGCTGCCGTCTTGCGCGAGCGTGAGAATGAGACGAATGTTGAGCAGCCCCATCTGCTCGGCCGCCTCGGCAGGAAGACGACCTCCGCGCACGAGGTTCTCGAGGGTTTCCGGCAAAAGGAAGATACGTATCTTCCTGCCGAATGCCTCAACGCGCTCGGAAAGCTCTTCGAGGTCGTCCACGCCTTCGTCGCGCAAGTCGCACGCCGCGTCCACCATAAGGCCGAGCGCTGCCGTGGTCACGCACGAATCGACCACCTTGACAGGAATGGGCGCGTTCTGCGCCGCGATTTCGACAGACTGCTGTGTGCCGGATAGCGGGCGGGCGATGTGCATGCACAAGGCTCCTTCGTATCCTTCGGCGGCAAGACGCTCGAACTCCCGCGCGAAATCGCCCGGGGAAGGCTGGGAGGTGCTTGGCAAGTCGGACGCCTCGATCATGCGATCGTAGAATTCTTCGGAAGCAATCTCCCTTTGGTCGAGGAAGCTCTGAGCACCGAAGCAAATGCGCAGCGGAACCATGGTCACGTCTCGCGCCGCATAATCTTCGACGGGCCAATCGCACGTAGAGTCTGTGATGATGGCTATTTTCACCTGGTCTCCTTTTGTTTCGTTTCCGGCGCTCGAGCAACGCAATCATGCGAGCGCAGGACGCTTTTTCGGCGACTTCGGTAGTATAGTCGTATTTAGTTAGATTTTCTAATTATTTTATTACCTAATAATATTTTCGACACAATTGCTCCGAAGCGATGCTCGGCTATGCGCCGTTGTTACACCAACGCCTCCATGGTCTCTTGGACGGAGTACAGGCTTCCGAAGCAGCACACTACGCCGTCAGAACCTGCGGTCTCACGAGCGCGCAGCACCGCAAGATGCACGCTCGGACATGATTCGACGAATGCCTCTGCAACGCAGGAGGCATACGCAGACCCCTTTTCCTTCTGCACCTCTCGAATGGCATCGGCAAGTTCGTCGGCAGAAAGAGCGCGGTCGTTGTCGGGCGGAGCGGCCACGAAGACGCGCCGCGCGAAAGGCAGCACGCATTCGATCATGGCACGATAGTCTTTATCGCGCAGTACGCTCATGACAAACGTCACCCCTCCTTCGGGAAAGTACTCCTGCAGCGACTTGGCAAGCACCCGAGCGCCCTGCTCATTATGGCCGCCGTCGACGATTGTTGTGGGACGATGCGCCACCACTTCGAATCGAGCCGGCCATGTCGTGACCTCAAGCCCGTTTTTGATAGCGGAATCGGGAATGTCGAACCCCTTGCCGCGCAAAATCCGTGCGGCCTCAACGGCCATGGCGGCATTGTACGGCTGATACACGCCGGCAAGACGCAGGTGCACGTCCTCGATGCCGTCGTAGGAAAAAACCTGCGTCAGCCCTTCGGCATGAGCGTCGACCAAAGAAAAACGAGGGGTGCGCACCGTGCATCCAAGCTCCGCTGCCCGCTTTTCGATCACCGCCGCCGCATCGGAATGCTGGGGATAGCTCAAAACGTCAATGCCGGACTTGATGATGCCGGCCTTCTCCGCGGCAATTTCTGCGATGGTATCGCCAAGCACCGCCACATGATCGAGCGCTATAGGGGTTATCACGCTCAGCAGCGGCGTGACGACATTCGTGGAATCAAGCCTTCCCCCGAGTCCTACTTCGAGCACCACGACATCGCAACGCTTTTGAGAGAAATAATGCAAGGCCGCCGCCGTAAGCAGCTCGAACGCCGTCGGCGCCTCGTCCATGAGCAACGCTTGGTCGCGCACGTCGGCGGCAACCTCGAGAAGATCTTCGTCCGATATGTCAACCCGACCGATCTGAATGCGTTCGTTGAAGCGAAGAATATACGGCGATGTGAACAGGCCGGTCGTATAGCCTGCGGCCTGGAGAATGCCTGCGACGAAGGCGCTCGTAGAGCCTTTGCCGTTTGTTCCCGCCACGTGCACGATCTTCAACGAATCCTGCGGATTCCCCAACCGTTCGAGCAGCTCTTCCGTACGATGCAGACCAAGCTTCACATCAGCCCAGGCACCCTGCTGAAGATAGGTCTTTGGATCGAAATCGTAGCGATTGGCCATACATTGTTCCTTTCAAAGCAGAAAGGCCCCATACGGGGCCTTCGTTATTACGAGAAAAATACCGCCGCCATGCGATATCGCACGCATAAAAAGAGATGCGCCTCATATAAAGAATGGGCGCCTATGCGCGCGGCTGCTTCAGACGTTCGCCGAGCGCCGCGAAGTCCGCTTCGAGCGCATCGCGTTTCGTGCGATCGTATATTGCTGCAGCAGGATGAAAGACCGGATACACGATGAAGCGCCCGGCGGTACGGGGCTTGCCGTGAAGACCCGTAATTCCCTGTTCCGTCTTCAAGATGAATTTCGTAGCGAAATTTCCCATGGTCACCAGGTACTCAGGACCGATGGCGCGAACCTGGTCTCGCAGAAACGGCGTGCAGATGTCGATCTCGGACGGCTGGGGATTGCGGTTCGAAGGCGGACGGCATTTCAGCACATTGGCGATGAACACGTCTTCGCGCGTAAGACCCGCATACCCCAAAAGCTCGGTCAGGTATTTGCCCGCCGCACCGACGAACGGCTTGCCCTGCAAATCTTCGTTCTTACCCGGGGCCTCGCCTATGAGCATAACACGCGCCTCCGGATTGCCGAACCCCGGAACAACATTGGTCCTGCCTTCGCACAGAGGGCATCTACGGCATGCGGCAACCTGGGACGCAATGTCCTCGAGCAGCGCGGCGGAAGATTCGCCTTCTTGGGGAACGATCGTCGCAAAATGGTCGTTAATCATGGTCATCGCAAATACACCTTCGGCATTCTCAGGGACAAAGCACAGCACAGTTCGTGAGGTATGGTGCCCACCACATCGCATAGATCCTCGATAGTCACGGAAACGCCGTTTTGCGCGCCCACCAGAAGCACCTCGTCTCCCACGTGCGGATCGAGACGGCGGTGCGTACCGTGGCTGCGCAAATCGACTTCGAACATGCACTGGTCCATGCAGATATTGCCTACCTGGCGGCAGAGGTGGCCATCGTAGATGATGGAGGTCCTGCTTGACAGAGCGCGTGCATAGCCGTCCGCATACCCTATCGGCACGGCACAGATTTTCACGCTTCCAGGGCTTCGGTAGTGCATTCCGTAGCTTACGCCCTCGCTCATAGGCGGCGTGTTCACCGCCGTGATGCGCGCATGGACGCTCAGCGCGGGACGGAGGTCGAAATACCCCCGGGTTTCGGGACACGGATGGAAACCGTACATGGAGATTCCCAGGCGTGCCATGTCCATATGCGTTTCCGGATAGCGCAAAAGCGCTGCGGAATTGGCGCAGTGCACAAGCCCAGGGTTAACGCCAATTTGACGAAGCGACACGACGGTTTCCTTGAAGCGGCGCAGCTGCATATTGAAATCGAGGGTCTCTGCACAGTCTGCCGTGGCGAAGTGGGTGAAAGTGCCCACCTGCTCAAGAGCCCGATGAAACGCTATCTGCCGAACGAAATCGACCGCCTCGTCGAAACGCACGCCTATGCGGTTCATGCCCGTATTGATGGCAAGATGAAACGGCGCACGCAGCCCATGCCTATCCGCTTCTTCGCCATACGCTACGGCAAATTCGCTTGTATACACCGAAGGCATGAGGTTGTAGCGAAGCAGAAGAGGAACTGCGGCGATGGGGGGTTCGGAGAGAACCAGGACAGGCGCGTCGATGCCTGCCTTGCGCAGCTGGATGCCCTCGCTCACCGTGGCAACAGCGAGCTGCGTCGCCCCTGCGGAAAGAGCTGTTCGCGCAACCTGCACTGCGCCGTGACCGTATGCATTCGCCTTGACGACCGCCATCAAACGCGTACCTGGAGAAAGGCGACGTTTCGCGACGGCAACGTTGTTGCGAATGGCAGACAGGTCGATTTCGACCCAAGACCAACGACGCTGCGGTCCCACGATAGCATCGAGCTGTTCCGGCGAGTACGCGCCGCAATCCTGTGCGTCGACGGCGCGGCCTTCCGACCTCTCCCCGGTATATCTCAACAGATCGGAGAAATCCTGTCCGGCTGCTCCGGAAAAGGCGTTGAACCCCACTGTGCTCCTTCTTCCTTCCATCTCTTCGAAGGCCCGCGCTACCCAGCGAAAGCGAAACCGCACACGCGCCGTCCCTTCGAAAAAGCATGCCCCTCGGGGCATGCGAACTACTTTTGCGCCGCCAGCTTGCGCGCGTACAAGGCGTTGTTCGCCTCGAGCCAGCTTTCCACCGTGCCGGTGTCAAAGCCGTCTTCTTCAGAGATGACCAGCGCGTACATCTCTTCCTCTTTCAGCACGGCGTCAAGGGCGTCGGTAAGCTGGATTTCGCCGCCGACCCCCGGCTCCACGTCGGCAAGAAGCTCCATGACGCGGGGGCTGAGCAGATAGCGGCCGAAAACGGAAAGATTCGAAGGCGCATCCTCCAGCTTGGGTTTTTCCACCAGACCGTCTACCTTCCAGACGCCTTCCTCGACCTGCGAGCCGGCGATGATGCCGAAACGACTCACCTGATCATCGGGAACGGGAAGCACGGCGATGACGCTCGCGCCGCCATGGGCCTTCGAAATTTCAAGCATCTTCGGGCAGATATGGTTGTCGGGAACCAGCACGTCTCCAAAAGCACGAAGAAAGGCTCTCCCACGGATTTCTCCGCCGCGCAATGGATGGCATGGCCCAATCCGAGAGGTTCGTCCTGGTATACGTACGAAACATTGAGATTGCCCGCATGCTCTACCGCGTCTGCGAAGGCGTCTTTGCCCTTGGAGCGAAGCGTTGCGACCAGCTCAGGGTCGGGCGTGAAATGCTTCTCGATGGAAGTCTTCTCGCGACTGTTGATGATCACCACTTCGTCAGCCCCCGAAGAAAGGCCCTCTTCGACCACGTACTGGATGGCAGGACGGTCGACGACGAGCAGCATCTCTTTCGGCTGTGCTTTCGTAGCCGGAAGGAAACGCGTGCCCATGCCCGCTGCGGGAATCAAAGCCTTCATGCATGTCTCCTGTCTATCGAAAAAACGCAGCGCCCCGAAGGGCGCCTGGCGTGTGCCGACAAAAAACGGCACATGCGGCAAGCAAAGCCTGCCGCATGTATTATGACGCAAAAGACCCGTCAAAGACGGGCTCCTTTGCCTATTTTACTTCAGCGCGTCAACATGCTCTTCGAGCGCTGCGAGTTTCTTCTCGGTTCGCTTGAGCTTGGTCGTGATGAACACGACGTAACCGCACAAGACCAAGAAGATAAGAGCGTATGCGGCAATGACGAACGGAGCCGCGCCAAGAACGGTGGAATAGATTTCTGCCAAAACGGGATCCATAGTTAGTCCTCCAGTTTATCCTGAATACGAGCGAGTTTCTCTTCCATGACCTGTGCGCGCAGACGCAGGCGATACAAGCCGAATGCAATCAAGGCAAAACCCGCCATGCCAAGCATGAGAGGCAGCAGCATCTCGGGAGAAAGCCCCGAGTCGGTCCTGAAAATCACAGGGTGCACGCCCGACGGAATCAGGCGCGTGACCAAAAAGCAGATGGGCACGTCAATGAAGATCAGAATGCCGAAAACGCTTGCGTAGACGGCACGACGCTCGGTGTCTTCGACCGCGTTGCGCAGGATGAAATAGCCGAAGATCATCAGCATCAAGATGAAATACGTGGTGAGACGGGGCTCCCACGTCCACCAGACGCCCCATTCGAAGCGCTCCCACATCTCTCCGGAGACCATCGTGCACAGCACGAACACCAGCGCGATTTCCGTAGCAATGCGCGCACGCGTGTCATAGCAGGCGCGCTTGGTCATGAGAAACCTGATGCCGTAGTAGGCCGTGAAGACCAGCGCCGCGAAGCTCGCGATTGCAACGGGCATGTGCCAGTAGAAAATCTTCTGCGAGAGCAATAGCTTGTTTTGCACCATGGCACCGCCGATGAGCGCAGGCTCGTTGACCGCCGCTCCGTTGACCAGCGGGGCAATGGTGAAATTCAGAACAAACCCGAGCGTCGCAAGCAACGCCCCGAGAGCGAGCGCCCACGGCGCCACGCGATCGATAATCCCCCCGATCGCAGGTTCTTTGGCCTTTTCTTCGTTGGCCATACCAATCCTTTCCCTTAAGCGCTTACCACGAAATCGTACAGCACCCACGATATCAAGATCATCACGATATCGTAGCCTGCCGAAAGAGCCATTGACGTCACGAACGTATCCATGAATCCTTCCGGGGCGCACATGACGCATGTCGTCGCCGAAACGCACGCCCACAACAGCGGAAAGAGCAGCGGAATGAACAGCACGGCGAGCATGACGTCTTTCCCGCGCGTATTCATGGTGATGGTGGAAAGCATGGTGCCGACGCCGGCGATGCCCACCGTGCCCGCCAAAAGCGGTGCGATCATAAGCGGCCATGTCGGCGCAGCCCCCACCTGCCCGAGAAACAGGAAGAAGAACAGGGGTACCGTGACCGCGGTGACCACGAGAAGAAATATCAGGTTGGCCGTCGCCTTCGCAAGGAAGATGACCGAGCGATCCATGGGAACGAGCAGGATGCCCTCGAGACACCCCTGTTCCTTCTCATGCCAAAAGGATCGATTCAAACCCAGAAGACTCGTGAACAGAATTACCGCCCACAGCAGGCCTCCGGCCATCTGCAGGATATCGAGCTCGCTTCCCGCCTGTGCAAGCGCGGCGCCGTAGACCACAAGCACCAGAAGCGCATAAAGGCCCATGGAGGTGAGCATGTCCTTGGTATGCAGCTCCTGGGAGAGGTCTTTTTTCAGGAGCGCCACGTAATGGGCCCACGTGGAAGGCTTCTTCATAGCAACGGCCATTATGCCACCCCCATCCCGACGGTTTCGCGATACAGCCCTTTGAATTCGTCGAAATCGAGCTCGTCTTTCGGAGAGCACACCATCACGCGGCCGCGAGCGAGCATCATCGCATGCGTGCAGGCGGCAAAGCCCTTCTGCAGGTCATGACTCACCATGACGAAGGTGCGCCCTTCGCGCAGGCTTGCAATGAGCTCGTCAAAGATCTCGACAGCGTGCGGATCGAGGCCCGCATACGGCTCGTCGAGAAACACCACATCCGGGTCGTTGACCAACGCGCGGGCAATAGAAAGACGCTGAGTCATGCCGCGCGAGAACGTACGAACCGAGTCGAAGCGGCGATGGTCAAGCTCGACCGCACGAAGCAGTTCGCGCACACGCGCTTCCGGATCAACCACGCCGTACAGACGCGCCACGAACATCATATTCTCCATCGCGGTCAGGTCGGGATACAGCATGGAGTTGTGCGATATGAGACCAATATGGTCGCGCACCTTGTCTGGATCTTCCTTGGCGTCTATCCCCATGACGCGAATCGTTCCCGAGGTGGGGCGGGCAAGCGTAGAAAGCATACGCAGCATGGTGGTCTTGCCCGCACCGTTCGGACCGAAAATGGAAAGAAACGCTCCTTGCGGCAGAGAGAACGACACGTTGTCTAAGGCCTTGCGGTCGCCGAAGACCTTCGTGAGCTTTTTCACCTCAAGCGCAAGCGGCTCGTTGGCCAAAGCATCCGCCATGTTCATTCACTCCCCTACGCCGTTGCCTGCTCGCGTGCTTCTTCCTCACCCGACGCGCCGTCGACGCCTTCGCCACGGGATTCCTTCTTCGAGACCGAGGAAGCTTCGCCGTCTTTGCGACGGCCGAACAAAGCGATGGCCGTACCGAGCATCAGAAGCGCGAAGCCAACCCATGCAAAGCTCACCAGCGGGTTCACGCGCACGTCCATGGAAAGATCGCCTGCATCGTTCACGCCGCGATACACGACGAAAAAATCTTCGGTCGGAAAGCTGATCACGCTCGCGTTGAGCTTGGTCTGCTGCGTGGAAGCCACCAGCTGAACCGACGGGTTCACATGTCCGATATAGGCGCCCGTGTTCACGTCGTACACGTCGAACTCTACGCGATACAAAATGTCGTCGCCGTTCGGCATGGTCTCCACGTCGCTACCGGTGTAGCGCAGCTCGTAATCGTCGATGACGAAGTTCTCCGCCGTATCGGCCTCTTCGTCGAAGGCCACGTAGTCGGTCTTCTCCGTCACGAACATGGAGGAGCCGATAAGGCCCACCAAGATGATGGCCATGGCGAAGTGGGCAATGTAGCCACCGTACTTCGAGGAATTCGAACCCAGCATGCCGAAAAATGCCGCCACAGGGTTTTTGCCCGTCGCCTTGGCGCGCTTGGACGCAGCGCGCGCAATCATGAAGAGCGTGTTGAAGAACAGCAGGCTCGCCACGGCGAAGCCGATGACGGCGAGTCCGTTGTAATACCACACGGGGCCTTCGGACATCAGCTCTTCAGCCGCCGTTACAGCAGCCTGGGATGCTCCCTGCGCAGAGCCAGCCTGAATAATGGCATCGTACGCCGGATACAGCGTGGTCACGAAATAGGCGAGCAGGACGATGAAGAGAACGGCAGCGCAGATTGCGGGAACTTTCGCCAGACGGAAAAACTCCTTGCGGTCGGTTTTCGTCCAGGCAAGCAGCGGGCAGACCGCGATGATGAAGCAGTAGACAATGCCGAGCGGGCGGGCAATAGCATCGTAGGTGCCCGCGGAAAGGCTCTGACCGCCGAACGGAAGGAAGGTCGGCAGGGCGCTTGCCACCGTGAGGTAGCACAGGACGAACGTGAACACGATCATAATCACGTTGTTGAAGTAATACGCGGCCGCTTTCGACGCCATGGACTCGATCGCATCGTCGGATGCGAACGCCTTCCAGCGAATTGCCAGGCCGATAACGCCCACCAACACGGCGACGACGATAAGCCCGCCGAAAAGCATGAGCGACACCGGATCGCCCTCGAACGCATGAACGGACTGCACCACGCCGGAACGGGTGATGAACGTTCCTACCACGACGAAGGCAAACGTGAGGCATGCGCACATGACGCTCCAACGCTTGAAGGCGCCGCGCGCGATAGACCGTAAAGCTGTACAAGCGCGAGCGCGACCATCCACGAAAGGAGGCTCGCATTCTCAACGGGGTCCACGCCCAGTAACCACCCCAGCCAAGCACGACATACGCCCAAATGGCACCGAGCGACCGATACCGAGGAAGAGCCAGCTGAACATGGCGTAGCGGCTCGAGCGCACGACCCATTTCGCGCTTGCATCGTTGACGATGAGCGCAGCGATTGCGTAGGCGAACGGAATCGTAAGACCCGCATACCCGACGAACAGCGTCGGCGGATGGATGGCCTGAGCCCAGTGCTCGAGCAGCGGACTCATGCCGAGGCTCGACGCCATGACCGTGAGGTTGCCGGTCGCATCCACGTAAGGCGAAGCCGTAGCGATGAAGGGCATGTTGCTTTCAGAGAACAAGCACACAGCGACGAACGCGGTCAGGACGAGGTTCGAGACGAAAAGTGCCATGCAGTCAAGATCGTCGAGGTTCTTCATGGCGCGAACGGCCACTACCACGTTGAAGATAGAAATCAACCACGCCCAGAACAGCAGCGACCCTTCGCGTCCGGCCCACAGGCCGCTGAAGCGATAGAGCACGCCAAGCGCGCCGTCGGCATCCGAATGCTCCATGAGAACGTATTCGATGGACATATCGCCCGTCATGAAGCAAAAGACCAGAATGCCGCAGCACACCGTCAAGGCGACGGCAGTGAGGATGGATGCCACGCAACCGCCCCACGAAGCCGTCTCTGCCGCGCCGGTCTTGCCGGCCTTCTTAAGAATGCGGCCCGCAAGCAGACAGACCACGGAAACGACTACGCCCGCAAATGCGATGACGAGTCCCATCAATCCGAAAGTGGACATGCACTATCCTTCCTGCGCGACATCGGTCGCAACGAACGAACCAGAACCGGAAAGCGACCCGGTGTTGACGACCGAAGTGCCGTCGACGATAGCGTCAGGCAACGCGCCGTCGAACTCGACGGGAACCTGCAGCGTCGCATCTTGAGAATCCGCCACGACGAAGCGAGGCTCTCCGGAGCCCGCCGCCGTCAGCGTGCCCTCGCCCACCACGCCTGCGAGCTTGACCGTCGTATCGACAATGTCGTCGCCGTATTCGAGCAAGCGGGAGACCGACAGGGCATCCGTGGCGCTTTCGTATTTAGAGGGGCATTTCGTCACCAATTCGCTTGCCACCAACTCAACGCCTCCATCGGCAGAAATCAGCTTTCCCGTGCAGATGGCCGTTACGCCATTGCCGAACGTAGAAGATGCCGCCCCATCGTAGCTTACACGCAGCGTCTGGGACTCATCCCCTTCCGGATCGCAGATTTCAAACGTAAGAACGTTGTCTTTCGTGGCAAATGAATTGTCGACCACGTTTCCCGAGACCTGGACACGGTCGGAATCGTGCGCCCCGCTCAACGCGTCGGCAACCGTGACGGTCTTTGCGGCACCGCCGCTTCCCACCACGGCCAAGACGATTGCCAAAACCACCACGATCACGCCCGTTACCACAACGAGCCTGCGTTTGGTTTTCGTATTCATGCTCCTGCTCCTTTAACACTCGCCATAGCCGACGCCGAGCAACCGGACATCGGCCGTCAAGGGTGCGCCGCACATGCGGCGGGCAAACGATGCGACAGCGCTTCATCACGCCGCAGCATCCCAGCGTGTCATTATCCAGCAGAAGAGCCCGTCTTTACAGGCGGGCTCTTCGTACTACACATGGCTCAGGCAATGTACGTCAGATGCAGTATGCCTTCATTGGCTGCACGCGTCGCCATGTAGGACGCGGGCGCCGATCAGCGCGCATTCGCGCATGCTCCTCCGGGTTTAAAGCGCGAAAAGCTTCTTGGCCTCGGTGGTGGTCAGCCAACCCTCGGGAACGGGAGCGCTGCTGTGACACTGCGTGCAGTAGTTCACAGACTGGCTGTGCGCCTTGTGGCACTGGCTGCATGCATACTCGCCATGCTGGGCGATATGCGGATTGTAGGTGGAATCGAGATCTGCAGTTGCAGCCTCGAGATCGGCGCGAGAGGTGATCTCCTTGCCGTCCTCGGTGACATGGTGGCAATCGCCGTTGAGGCAGAACTCGTCCTCTTCGATGCCGCGGGCCTCGACGAGGTCAGAAAGCTCGCGCTCTTCAAGGATGGTCTGGCCGACCTTGTTCTCGCCAGCAACCTCATAGCTGCCGGTCACCCAGTGCATACCCTCGGTAATCTGCTCGCCCAGGGTGGGAACATGGCAACCGAGGCAGTTGGTGGTTTCGCCCTCGGTGGTGTGACCGTGGTAGTAAGCCATCATGGCCATCTTGTCGGACTCTTCGGTCAGCTCGTTGCCGTACTTGTCATGAGAGCCGTCGATGTAGCTCTCGGCATATGCGTCCATCGGCGTATGGCAGATGGCATTGCAGAAGCTCGGCTGCTCGTGCCAGACGAAAAAGCCTGCACCTGCAGCAACCAACACAACGGCAACAACGCCCACGACGATAGGCCACTTCTTCTTGCCGTTCTTAGCCTTCTTGGCATCCTTGGCGGGTTCCTCGGTCGCAGCGACGTCGGTCTTGGTTTCCTCAGCCATGGATACCCCCTTTCTCCATTCTATTTTTCCTTCTTCCTCCGTATTCCGCATACGATCTGGAGGGGATGCGTCCAGAGGACCGTGAGATAGTCCGGTTTCGGCAACCATGGGTTAAACCGTAGGCGAAATACAGAGATGACTTTAACACACATCCTTCATAAGGAACCCAGAATACCCTCACCCATTTAGGGGGAAATTACAACTTTTAGCGTATTCCCAGGTCATTTTTCAGCCATTTACCGTTTGATTTCACCATTGGTAGAAGATGACGGGGTCCGTTGGGTGTTCCAGGACGCAACTCATTACCCGCTACACGAACAGCGACGCGGACATGCTGACGTCGAGCGCACGAACGACTTCAGGCCATGCGTGCGCCAAGTGTGCAAGCGGGTTCAGGCCATGCGCGTGCCAAGTACGCGAGCGGGCTCAGACCATGCGCGTGTCAAGCGCACGAAGCGGGCTCAGACCATGCGCGTGCCAACGGAGCAACGCCGCGCCAATCGACATACGACGCTGGCCGCGCACGCAAACAGCGACCACGCACGCAAGCGCCAACCCACCCGCCGCTCGACCCGTTCGTCCAGCGAGTCCCCTCCGAAACCCTGAAGGCAGGGCGACTGGCAAAACGCCTCCCACTCCAAGCGCGCTCTTGCCCTTCCGACCCCGTGGTCAAAGATGCCCTGTTGGGAGAATTCCTTATACCGTTCACATGCCATTTTGCGCCGTTTGCCGCAATAGGCCACAAAGACCCGTACAAGCAATAATGCCGCTCTTGAGTTTTCCCAGGTCAGAAAAGTGGCGGAAAGAGTCATCGTTCCTGAGCGGCGGAAAAATTTCCCCAAATTCAGCCTCGTTGACCACGGACGAGAAAGGCTGCGCGTTTTCTTCTCCCAATAGGCGGTTTTTGACCAAAACGAGCCAAGGGATCCCGCTTTCTGCAGAACGTCCACATTCTGCGCCACGGTATCGGGACCGCTTCCCGCTTCTGTCCAAAAATCGTCAACCTCGGCTACGCGATCGTCGATAAGCCACGACGGACATGTAACGGCCACGTAGCCATTCGGCTTGAGGAAAGAGTTCCAGCAGCCGGGCATCTCCTCGAACCCGACACCGTCAATTGTGCCCTCGCACCAAATGAGGTCGACACTTTCAAGCTCGACATTAAGCCTGTCCATAGACCCCTGCACGCCGTGCACGCTATCGCCCAGCCCCCTCTTTTCCGCCTGAACATTAAGCTCGTCAACAAAATCGGAGAACAAATCAATACCGTGATACTTCCGGGAATGTGCTCGACGAGGGTCATGGTCTGCGCACCCGTGCCGCAGCCCAGGTCGAGCACGCGTTCCATCGACCCCAGGCCCTCAACGAAATCCAGCGCACGGTTGATGGACCCCACCGAACTCGGCCCAAGCCGGTCGAGAGACTTATGCAGCTCTATAACAAGGTCAAGCATAGAAGGAGCTGATCGACCATGGTGTTTCCTTTCTTTTTCAGCGCCGAAACTCCGTTTTTGCATATTTTCACTCAAGCGCCGCCTCTTTACGCTTGAGGAAACGGGCCGCCCGACCGGCGTCAGACACGGTATCACCGGCAAGCAACCGCTCTGCAATATGCGCGGCATCGTCCGCTTTTCGAGATTCGTCGGACAGCTTCTTTATGCAGGCAGTGCAGAGTTCATGCGCTTTTCCGTACTTGCGTGCGCCTGCTGCTCTCACAATACAGACAGCATCTTTCCGAAGGCCGTTCTGAAGAATCTCCGCCCAAAAAGCGCGACGAGCAATGGAGAACTGAACAAGATGCTCATCCTCGAAGCGGCGATAGCCGTTTTCGAGCCTACGCGCGGGTGCGATGAACCCCTCTTCCCCTCAAACCCCTATTGCGTTTCTCCTCCAAACGCAAAAACGCCGCTCTTGCGAACGGCGTAAAAAACATGGTGGAGATGAAGGGGCTCGAACCCTCGACCCCCACGTTGCGAACGTGGTGCTCTCCCAGCTGAGCTACATCCCCATAAATAGGCAAGACGGTATTTTCCTACCAAGCATTGCTCTTGTCAAGCATAAAACGAAACGCAAATACAAAATGGCGGACGACTGAACAAAAACCATCTCGTGAACGCATTTGATCGAGAAAGCGATTCATGCCTCAATCAAGTGCGCAACAAGCACAGCCGCCACATGCAGCCTAGAAATCCTCGTTCTCTTCGTCTTCGTCATCAATCAAGATGGCGTGAGCACCCGGCTCTTCGCTATTTTCAACAAGCGTTTCGAAGATGGGCTTGCCCGTCTCTACATCGAAAAGTTCAACCATGCCGGTAAGAACATCGACATACTGGTAAGACTGACGAGCTTTGCGGCCGCGTTTGCGATCGATCTCGAGAATGAACAACGACGGATGAGCCTGCATAAGAATGCCCTCGCATTCGACAACCTTAGAACGGCCCATGTTCGCACGAACCTTCAGGCGCGTTTCGATGCGCTGCTGAAGTTCTGCGCGAATGTCATCGACAATACGCGCGCGCTTTTCAAGTTCCATATTGTTATATTCCTTCGCTTTAGCGTGAGTCAGTGTAGCTGAAAATGATATCACGTCTGTCAAAGGTAATTAAATATCTGCAGGTCAAATTCACATTTTGCAGACAAAGAGACAAAGGGGTCCTCGAGGCGCTTCGAAGATGCGACTAAGCGCTTGACGGCGCGCAGGACGCATTACCTCTTCAGGTAGGCTTCGCAGCACTCCGGAGCACAAGCAAGAAACACCCGCCCGAGCTCGATGAATTCATCGAGCGTCAGGCTCTCGCCGCGCCTGCGCGAATCGATGCCAGCGCGCTCCAGAAGCCCAGGCAGAAGCTCGACAACGCCAGCGGCCGATTTCCGGCCCGAGAAAAACGTCTTCATTGAATTGGCGATCGTCTTGCGCCTGGTGGCAAAAGCCGCATCCGCCATCAAAGAAGCCGCCGCAATCTCGCAATCGCTTATTCCCAGGTCATCGCGACGATCGAGACGAATGACCGCGGATGTGACACGCGGTGGCGGAAAGAAGTTGCCCGGAGAAACCTGGAATCTACCGGTTGCCTTCGCAATAAGGTTCAACTTTACAGTGTAAGCAGCATAATCCTTCGTGCCGATTTTGGCCATCATGCGGTCGGCAACCTCGCTTTGCACCATCACCGTCGCGCTCTGAATGCTCTTAAAACGCTGGAAATAATCAAGCACGAGCGTCGCGGCAACGGCATACGGGAGGTTGGCAACGAACTTATTGGGGGCAACCCCCAAACGAGCCCCATCTCCAAACGCCTCCTCAAGATCGCCCTGCGTAAGCTCGAGCGCATCTTTCGAAAGAAGCGAAAAAGTGTCAAAATCCGCACAGGTTTCGGATAGAACGGCAGGCAAATCCGTATCGCGTTCCACCGACAGCACGCGGGCGGCGCGAGGCAGCAAGGCCACCGTCAACGTGCCGATGCCGGGCCCCACCTCAAGAACCGTATCTTGCTCGGACACCTCGGACAGCTCGCAAATCTTCGCAATGACGGCGTCGTTGACAAGAAAGTTCTGCCCGAGCGCCTTCTTCGTCGCCAAGCCGTGCCTCTCCAAAACGGCACGCGTAGCCGAAGGCGATGCCAGATACGATACGCTTCCCATAACTGCCTTTCTTCTCACCGTAATAAGACGAATTCAACACCCCATAGCGAGATGAGACGAATTCCAAGATTCCACAATAAGCCAGAAGCATCAAAGTCTCACGACAAGGCGGAATAATTTCACCGCCCTCGAACGCTTCGCCGCTCAAACTCCCATGCATAGTAGGCCATCCGTAGCCGCCGAGCAACGAACTATCGCTCAGAGCCCTTCCTCGAAAGAGCATCTTGTCTTCTTCCTCAGGCCTTGCCCCCATCCGATGCGTCGACAACGTCTGCCAGGAAAAACCCCGCCGACCCGAAAGCCGACTTGACAATGGTGAGCAAGGCTCATAGCCAAACGGTCTCCCCGGCGCCGATGACATGCAGCACGACCGGCCGTTTGACCTCGCTTGCACGATGTGGCAAAGCACACGGCCCGATGCGCCGCTCCCAATACGGCTGCAATCGATCGAGCACGCACTTGAACTGGCCCGTAGGCCCGGAAAAATACACCGGGCACACCAGCTGGATTTCGTCCGCCGTATCAATCAGGGCGTAAAGCTCTTGCATGTCGTCTTCTATGATGCAGGAGAAATCTCCGCGACACCCTTCGCAGCCGATGCATCCCGCCACGTTTTACGCGCTAGGTCCCACCTGGACACGCTTGCCCCCTTCGCCTCAAGGTCACCGGCAAGCAGGTCGGCATAACGGGCCGAAACGCCTGACGTACGAGGTGATCCGCATATAAGCAGAGAGCGCTTCGGAGTATCTTCTGACATCAAAGACCTCCCTGCGTCGCAACGCACTGCCATGCCGTTGGCTCGCGGTCGAGCAGCTCGAGCGCATTGGCGTGAAGCCGGGTAAGAAACTCCTCGCGTTCGACGCCCGGCGTGATACCGCGCGTCGATGCAAGGTACTCCGCCACATACAGCGTGAAATCGGGGCCGCACTCGATGCCGCGAAACGGCACAGGCGCCATATAGGGAGAATCGGTCTCCGTAAGCAGGCGGTCAGCAGGAACGATTTGGGCGGAAGCGCGCAGATCGTCGCTGCGGGAAAACGTGACCGCACCGCCGAACGCCACGTAGCAGCCGCGATCGATCCAGCGAGCAAGCTCCTCGGGACCGACGCTGCAGCAATGAAGCAAAACGCCCGCCGCCGGCCAGCCTTCTTCCTCGAGAATCGCAAAGCCGTCATCGTGCGCATCGCGCATATGCAAAATGAACGGCAACCCGCTTTCGTGAGAGAGCTCGACCTGGCGGCGAAACACGTCGCGCTGCACATCGCGGGACGAAAAGTCGTAGTGATAGTCCAGGCCCACTTCGCCGAGGGCGCACGTGAGCGGATGAGCCAGCATGCGACGAAGCGATGCTTCCACCTCATCATCAATGCGACGCATTGTGAGGATGAACGCCCGCCGCCACGCGCACTTTCGGAATGGGAACGGTCTCGCATGGGCAGCGATGCGCCCGCCATTCGTCGGCGGTCATCTCGCTCGAGGCGCCCTCTTTCTCGACATGAGCGGCGCGACGCGTTGCTTCGAATACCTCGGGGAGCATGCGCAGCGCCTCGCTACGCCATTCGTCCACCAGGGAAAACGTAGCATCGCCGTCCTCGTAGGCGTCTATAATCGTGCAGACGAAATCCACACCTTGCACCGCGCAGCGCGCAAGCGAAAGCGGAGCATCAGAGATAAGGGCCAGATGCGCATGGGTGTCGGCAACAGGGGCCTCGAGCAGCGGATTGGGAGCTTCAACATAGCGCCAACCGCTCTTTTTCTTTTTGCGGAAAAGAGCATCGCGAAATGCCAGATAGCCCGCCGGGCCTTCAGGGTCAATGCCCCCGAAAACATGCTGAGCCGCCATATCCCCCGATGCGTTCGCTTCCTGAGTCATATCGTTCACCTTTGTTCTGGTTATAAACCCGCGGATTGGTTCCTGACCGCCTGCAATCAATTCCGAAACAGCCCGCTGATCGATTCCAAAACGGCCTGCCAGTCAACAGCAGCCCGCCCGACGATTGCCCCTGCCTTGACCCGCAAACTGACCAGCAACGGTTCAAGAACCCACGTTCGTCTTTTAATGATATATAACGCATCGGGGCCGCAGGCTCATGCCCACGGCCCCATCTCTAGACAACGTTCATGCGGAAAGCCCGATGACAACGTCTGTGCAATTAGAGCTGAATGTCCTTCACGTCAAGACGCGGGAACAGCGGATCGCCCTTTTCCACGTCGTTGCCTGCGGGCAACTGGCCCCAGACGCTTGCCGCCTTGATGTCGTCGACTTCTTCGATGGCGCCAAGGCTCAGGCGACGGAACACTTCGGCCGAGGTGTTCGGCATGAACGGCGCAAAGAACAGTGCCAGGATGCGGCATGCTTCCGCGGCGTTGTAGAGAACGAAGGCAAGCTCGCCCTGCGTTTCTTCGGACTTGGCCAAATTCCACGGAGCGCTCTTCGACATAGGGTTCGCGGCTTGCCAGCTCTTGCCGGGCAGCGGCGTCGGTGAAGTTCATCGCCATGCAGGCGTCGTATTTTTCATACAGAGCATCGGCAATATCCTTGAGCGGATTGGGGGCGTCGGCAAACTCTGCGGGCACGGCGGGAACCTTGCCGTCGAAGTACTTGCCCACCATGTTGAATACACGGCTGCACAGATTGCCCCAGGTATTGGCCAGGTCTGCGTTGTAGACCTGCGTCATGCGCTCGATGGAGATATTGCCGTCCGCGCCGAAGCGAACATCGGACATAAAGTAGTAGCGATAGGCATCCACGCCGAAAACTTCCACCAGATCGGCGGGTTTGATGCCGTTACCCTTGGACTTGGACATCTTCTCGCCGCCCACGAGCAGGAAGCCATGACCAAAGACGGTGCCCGTAATGGGCAGCCCGGCGGCCATGAGCATAGCGGGCCAAATCACGCAATGGAAACGCGTGATGTCTTTGCCCACGAAGTGGTACTGCATGGGCCAGCGGCGCTCGAATTCCCCCTCGCGCTCGGGGTCAGCGTAGCCGATGCCCGTAAGGTATGCCAGCAGCGCGTCGGCCCACACGTAGCACACGTGACCTTCGTCGAAGGGCAGCGGGATGCCCCAGTCGAAGGTGGAACGGCTGATGGAAAGGTCCCTGCAGGCCGCCTTTGACGAAAGGTGACGATTTCGTTTTGCGAGTCTCGGGACGGATGAATTCGGATGCTCCTCGTAGAATTTCAGCAGTGGCTCCTGGAATTCAGAAAGCTTGAAGAACCAGTTTTCCTCGCCAGAAGCGCGGCGCACCGGACGATGGCAGTCGGGGCAGACGAATTCGCCCTCTTCGTTTTTCTCGAGGTCGTTTTCCGCGTAGTAGGTTTCCTCGTGAACGCAGTACCAGCCTTCATAGGCGCTCTTGTAGAGGTAGCCCTTCTCGTACAGATCGGTCCAGAACTTCTGTACCGTGCGCGTCTGGCGCTCTTCGGTGGTGCGCACGAAGTCCGTGTAGGTGATATCGAGCATATCCCAGGCGTCTTTGAACGCGGGAACCATGGAATCGCACCACTCCTGAGGCGTCATGCCGTTCTTTTCGCCCGTCTCGGCAACCTTCTGGCCGTGCTCGTCAAGACCGGTGACGAACGCAACGTCGCAGCCGTTCATGCGCTGATAACGCGCCACGGTGTCGGCGGCAATCGTGGTGTATGCAGTGCCCAGGTGGGGCGCCGCATTTACATAGTAAATAGGCGTGGTGAAAGAATAGGTGGGCTTTGACATGCTCGTCCTCTCGTGCTCGGGCGACTGATGATGCCGCTTTTGCCGTACTGCATCGCAACGGGTCGTTGACTCGACACCGGCGAAGCCGGCTTGAGCGCAGATGTCAGCAGGCGGAAACGAAACGGTTCCGCAATACCGCCGCAAGACCCGTAACAACAACGGATTTTCAAAACCTGTCCATTGTAGCGCAGTCTTAGTGCAATAAGCAGGCGCGAGCAAGCATCTTGCGCCCTCTTTCCCGAACCGTACAGGGAGGCAAACGCAGACGCCATCCGCAACGCGATGCTCGATATGCGCCCGACAAAGCGCAAGGCGCGGTCGCTTTACGACACGAAACCCCTCACACCAGGTCGTATGCGAAAGCTACGCACGTCGCATGCCGTCGGAAGGATTAAGACTCTCCGACTTGTCCCCCTTTTCGTGCGATACAGGATTTCGTGCGATACGCCCCTCGGCAAAACACGGCATCATGAAAGCGGAATCGAGTGCGCCGCTAAATCGGCGCGCTCAAAGGCCCTCGGAGGGGCTTGTGTGAACAAGGAGGGAATCTCATGAATACCACCGGCATGACCATAGGTCGTCGCGCGTTCTGCGGCGGACTCGCCGTATTCGGCGCATCCGCCGTGCTCGCAGGATGTGCAGCGCCTACCAAGCAGAACGACTCCGTCGCCGAAGAAGCCACCGAAACCGACATCGTCGTTCTCGGCTCCGGCCTCGCCGGCTCCGCATGCGCTCTCGCCGCGGCGCAAGGCGGCGCACGCGTGACCATCGTCGAGAAATCGCCATCGCTCGGCATTTCGTTCCTTACTTCGAAGGGCAACGTATCAATTTGCCAGACCGTCGAAAACGAAGAATACTGGCAGTTCGTCCCCGAAATTCCCGACACTATGGACGATTTCGTCGCCCGCTACGACAGAGTGACCAAGACCGGCGCTCGCGATGTCGCCTATCCCGATTACGATCGCGTGCGCGCGCTGATGGGCGCAAGCTGCGAGACGGTCAATTGGGTCGAGCAGGTCGGCATCGACTTCGCACAGTCCTTCACGAAAGAACAGGTCGGAACCGACACGGTCAAACCCGACATGGCAGCCGCAGGCGAACCCGATAAAGCCCCCGGACTCTTCGTGTTCGAATGCATGCAGAAGGCGCTCGAAGAAAACGGCGTCGAAATCCTGCTCGAGCATGAAGCAACAACGCTCGTTTCCGAAGAAGGTTCCATCGTCGGCGTCGAAGTGCTCGACGGCTCTAAGACCAAGCAGATTCGTGCTAAGGCGGTCGTGCTGGCAACAGGCGGCTTCGGAGGAAGCGAGGAATACCTCGACGAGCTTGTTCCCAGCGTAAAATCGGTCGGATTCCAGTACCTCGGCAACGCCCTTAACACCGGCGACGGCATTTCCATGGCGAAGACCGTCGGTGCGGCGTGTTACGAAGACGGTTGGGTCATCCCGTTCAACGTCATGCCGTGCAAAAAGCTGACCGACGCAAACCCCGATTTCAAGCGCCTGTGCGACATGCCCGTTTCTGGTGCTCCGATTGAAGGCGGAGACGTCAAGTCGAAGCTGCTCGTCGACGCCACGGGCGAGCGATTCATCAACGAAGCCGCCCCCGCAATCGCCCAGGTGACCGCGATGGCCGACCGCGATGCCGCGCCGTATTACGTATTGTTCGATGCCTCGAGCGCCGATGTGGCCGCTATGCTCGACGAAGCCGCCGACGGCGAATCGGTCGTGAAGGCCGACACGGTCGAAGCGCTCGCCGAAGCAGCCGGCACCCCCGCGCTCGTCGCAAGCTACGAAGCCTATCGCGACGCCGCGGCCGCAGGTGCAGACGAAGCGTTCGGCAAGCCCGCCGAAGCCTTCGCCTCCTATCAAGAATCCGGCCCTTACTATCTGGTCAGCTACGTTCCCTCCTACGTGGCGACCATGGGCGGCGTGAAAACCGATGCCGACTGCCGCGTCGTCGACGAGAGCGAAGCGCCCATCCCCGGCCTGTACGCCATCGGCGAGATTGCGCACCGCTTCATGTACAACCGCAGCTTCGTGCGTCATTGCTCCAACTCGAGCGCATTAAGCATGGGCCGCATTCTCGGCACGTCGCTGGCAGCCGAATAAGCCTGACGCGGGCCTTGGTAAAACGTCTCGAAACCGAAGCGATGCAACGCCTGCAACGAACCCCGAGGCGCTCGGCCCGCGCCCCCTCCTACAAGCCGCCTGATTGCAGGCGGCTTTTTTGCGCGACGATTCACTCCCCCATGCGCCCCTTCATGCACCGTCGCCTCGCGCATCCATGAACAGAGGAAGCGCATAGGGACAGGCTAGCGCCCCCTATGCAGCAGGTCGGACTCGACCCGCTCAATCGCATCGAGGAACTCCTGGCGCGAGTGAACGCCCGCTTTCGCGTAAGCGCGCCTGATATGAGTCTTCACCGTATGCTCGGACAGCATGCACCATTCGGCGATGTAGCGAGCGCTTCTTCCCGCCGCATATTCCCGCATAACCTGGGTTTCGCGCTGAGAGAAAGCGAACCGGCGGGCAGCCTCATCGAACGCGGTCGCATTCTCCTCAAGTACAGACTCGGAAATCCCCTTTGATTCGGCATCCGTCGATTCGAAACACACATCCCGTCCGCACGAACCGACGGGAAAATCATGCGACGAACAGCCACCGAGCGGCTGACGCGACAATCCGCACGCCGCGGACGACTCCTGCTCGCCATCCGAAACCGTACATCCCATACGGGATTCCTTCGCGGCGGAAAGAATTTTCCCGGCACCGGCTGAGCCGCATTCGGCAAGCCGTTCTTCCCGACGGTAGCGCGACGATGCCTTCAAATAGGCGAAGCTGATCAGAGACGATGCAGCCACCAAGGCCCATAACGCCACGACATCGACCGATCCGTCAATGGCAATGCCGAAATCGCGCAGCACAACGAACGCACCACGACCAGCCGCAACCGAAAGGCGCGCGACACCTAAAGCGGCTCCAAGCAGCAAGAATGGAGGCAGCATACGTTCCCTTGCCTCGCTCACCAGCATAAACCAAAGCAACACGTAAAACGAAATGAGCGTCACCGTCATGAGGCTTCCTGCGATCGACGGGTCAAAAATCCCCGTCGAACGTACCAGCACAGCCGACGCTATGAAAACAGATGCAATCGGAAACGCATAATCAAGATCGGCCTTATCGACCCGAAAGACGATCAATGCAATCGTCATCGCAACCGCCACCACCAAGGCGATACCCGCCGTGGTATCAGTTTGCGAATACCCCATCGCGCGCATGCTCAAATCCGATTGAATCACAAACCCGCATACAAGAGAAAAAACGCATGCACCCGCTACAGCGCGTCGCGTACGCGAAAACGCCTCCGAAAGCGATGTGCGCGGAATAAGCGTTTCCCGCATAGAAAGCGCGACGAATTCGTTCGACGCCAGACAGATACGCAGCAAGACGATCGAAACGAAAAGCATTGCCACAAGAAACGGCTTGTCGTATGGAGCAAGCATGGAAGACAAGGGCTGGACGCACACGTTGATAACGTAGCCGACAGCGATCATCGGCAGCGCGTAGCGCGATCGGTAGCTGACGAAAACAGTCATCCAGCACAAAATGTTAAGGGACCACCCCAATCCCGCGAACGTTTGCATCAATGCGAGCATCGCCATGTCGTCCGGAGCGAACGCCGCCATGAACACGTATGCAGCGCTCGAAACTGCGCCCGCGAGAAAAAGAGATCGCCACCCTTCGATTTTGCCCGCGTACGAAAGCGAGGCGACCGCGAGAAAAACCGCCCCGTCCACCGCAAGGCCCCACAACGCCAGCGGACTTGCGCTATAAGGGCCGGAATTCACGTCGACAAGACGAGCGCCCTGCAGCAAGCCGAACCCGATTGTTGCCGCAGTCATCAAAATGAGCATGCGTCCGTTCGGTCTTTCCAGACGTTCAGCCACGTCGACCTCCTATAAAGCCGCCATGCGGCCACAGCAAACGAAATCTTGCAAAAAGCAGCTCGAATGAGCCCCGATCAGAAGCGTCCTCGCCGTAACCACGACATTGTCGACGAGACGCAATCGGAAGAGCCGCTCTGTGTTCGGCGAACCGGCCCAACCGTTCAAGGTGAATCCAAAGGTCCGCCGACCGACTAAAATCGACGCGATTGCGAAGCCTTCCCTGCAGACCTCAGCACACTCTACCAAAACAACGCGCTACTTCAACGCCCGACGCCCGTGCAGCTTCTAACCGTGGCTTCAACGCCTGATTCCCCGCGCAGCTTCGTCTCGCGCTGCCGCCAATCGGGCAAAAACGTGTCCATGAGCGCCTTGAATCGCGGACCGTGGCTCGCCTCGAGCAAATGGCGAGCTCGTGAACCACCACGTACTCAAGCACTCCGGCGGATGAGCGGCCAACTGCACGTTTATGCAGATGCGACCCGTTTTCACATTGCAGCTGCCCCAACGGCTCACCATGTTGCGATACGCAAGCTTGCCTGGCTTCACGCCCATGATAGGAGCCCAGCGTTCCACGAGCACGGGCGTAAACGCCGCCACCACAGCCCGCCATTCGGCGATTTCCTCGGGAGTGGGCGCACCGGGGTTCAGCCTTTCACGCTCAGCCAGCTGAAGTCGCTGCTGCTCTATCCAGCCGATATGAGCCGAAACGAAGCGTTTGATTTCGGCATCGCCCATCCGCCAAGGAGCGGAAACCTCGATGCGTCCATCGGGCGCCTTGACCCGTATGTACATACGCCGCTGATTGCGGCGACGCGTTACACGGATGCACTCTCCAGCAACTTCAAGCACCGCCTGAGTTGAATGAGACACGTCAACCACCCCCTCCTTCGTGCAAATAACGTAGCGCAACACGAGCGCGTTTCATTCCCTGCTCGCAAGATGTCTTTTCTGCGGCAAGCATCCGTCGGAACCAGCACGTGCAAAGGGAGACAAAGGCAGCCGACAAAACTCCAATGCCGATATACGACATACGCAAAAAGCCATGCAAGAAAGATATCCAGCATGGCTTTCGCAATTTGAATTCGCACCCTTGGACTGCTTTGCCGTTATTGGGAAAGATGCCGTTTATGCCTCGAGCTCCTCATCCATTTCTTCAAGCGAAGGAAGCGCGGGATCGTTGAAGGCGGATTCGTAGATTGCGCGGGCATCATCCATGGTGAGCGGCTTGAACGCACCGAACACATCGCCTTTGGTAGCATGCAGCGTCTCGATAACGGCGTCGAGGTCTTCCACGCGCAGACCCAATTCGCCCATGGTCTTGGGCATGCCCATGTCAACGAAGAACGCCTGCAGCTCATCGATGGCCGCAGTCACCGCGTCCTCAACGGCTTCATCCGTATCGTCGATCGGTTCGATGTCAAAAACATCCAGTGCAAACTGGAGGAAGCGGCTCGGGTCCTCGCGCCAGACGTAGCGCATCCACGCGGGCATCACGACGGCAAGTCCTGCGCCATGCGTGATGGACGTATCGAACGCAGAAAGTTCGTGCTCAAGGCCGTGGCTTTCCCAGCCCCCCGCGCGGCCCGTCGGGTTCAGCGCACGACCGCAGCCGGCGATATCGTTGTGCGCAAGCATGCCCGCCCACATGATGTCGGCACGCGCATCGTAATCTTCGGGGCTATCCAAGACGCACGGCGCCGCCGCCATGAGCGTGCGGATGAGGCCTGCTGCGATGTTGTCTGTCACGCGAACGGCCCCAACGCCCGAGAACCAACGCTCGCAGATGTGGGCGATAAATGTCGGTCACGCCCGCCGCCGTCTGATACGCCGGAAGAGAGAACGTGATCTCGGGGTTCATGAACGCGACCATAGGACGGAACGCATCGCCGTTCGTGCCGCGCTTCGCGTGAATCTCGTCATTGCTGATCACGCACGAGCTTGACGCCTCAGAACCCGCCGCCGGAATGGTAAGCACGCAGAAAATGGGGAGTGCCTTGGTGACCTGCGCCTTTCCGCAGAAGAAATCCCATACGTCGCCATCGTGCAGAGCACCGAACGCCACGGCTTTTGCGCAGTCGATCACGCTGCAGCCTCCCATGGGAAGAATCCGGTCAACGCCCTCGTCGCGAACGATGCGGCCGCCCGCCCGCACGCTTTCTACCTCGGGGGTCGGACGCACGCCGGCAAGTTCAGAATGCGCAACGCCCGCCGCATCCAGCGACGCCTTCACGCGGTCGAGCAGGCCCGAACGCACCACGGAGCCTTTTCCGTAAACGATCAGGGCTCTCTTGAACCCCTTTTCGGCGGCGCGTTTGCCAATACCTTCCTCGACGCCGCGGCCGAACACGAATTCGGTCGGAGAATAATAGGTGAAGTTGTTCATGCGTTCCTCGCTTTCAGGCGCGTACGCCGCTTGTCGGGCATCGACCGCTTCGTAAAACCGTCCGCAACGCCAGCCCGGTCGCCCATGCGCGCCGTTCGCCAAGTGTCGGTTGCTTGCGCTATCGTACCCTTTTCGTCCGAGCGAACGCGCCTCACGGCGCAATTAACCCGCTATCGGCCGCAATTCCATGCATCGTTCGGTTCGTCGGCTACGCCTGCACGGCAAAGATCGTAGGCCTCGTTACGCGATATGCCGAATTCGTCACGAAGGACCTTGACGATTTCTTTGCGGCTCAATCGGCCTTCGGCGACAAGCTCCGCGGCTCGATCGGCGGCCGATGCAGAAGCGCTCTCGCGGCGAACCTCCTCCTCCGCATGCGTGGGCGGCCCGATCACAAGCGCAATTTCCCCCTTGATGCCGCAGCGTTCGTGACGATCGAGGAATTCATCGCGTACGTCGCATGCGCCGGCCCGAAACACCTCTTCGTGAAGCTTGGTGAGCTCACGGCAAACCGCGACTTCGCGGTGGGGAAACACGTCCGCCACCGCTTGCAGCGAAGCTGCGATACGACGGGGGCTTTCATAAAACACCAGCACGGCGTCAAGCAGGGCGAGCGACTCGAGAACCTCGCGACGCTCGGAATCCTTACGAGGAAAAAAGCCGCCGAAATAAAAACGCGGATTGCTGAAACCGCTGGCCACATACGCCGTCGTAGCGGCCGATGCCCCGGGAAGCACGGTAATATCGCAGTCTTGCGCCTGGGCCGCCTCTATGAGACGAGCACCCGGGTCGGAAACGCCCGGCATGCCCGCATCGCTGCAAAACGCCACGATTTCGCCCTCGGCGATGCGGCGGGCAATGCGCGCGGCTTCGCGGCTGATGGTAGCCTCGTCCAAGCGTTCAAGCCTCTTCTCTATACCGAAGTGCGCAAGCAGTTTTCCCGTCACGCGCGTATCCTCGGCGCACACCACATCCGCCTCGCGCAGTTCGTCGAGCGTGCGCAGGGTCATATCCCCCAGATTCCCGATCGGCGTCGGGCATATGACAAGCCGTCCCGGCATGGCAAATCCTATCTTCGAACCGTCTTAGACCGCGCCTGCGCGCGTGTCGCAAAGGCTTATTATACGAAAGAAGAGACACGACCGACCGACATGGCTGTTCATCCATTTGTTACCCCAAAGGAATCATAAACCTGCTACGCTTCGGGCGAACAGAGAGAGAACCGCGCAGCGAAACCACGCAAGCACGACAATCGGCAAACGAGCGACCGTCCAAGCGGACGAAAACGAAAAGAACGGCGAAAGCACCAACAGCGCAGCGACCCGCTCGTTTTCGCAGGCATCGCCAAACGGCTTCGCGGCGACCCGAGAAAGGACATACCATGGGAATCTTCAGCATGTTCGGCGGCGGATTCGATAAAAAGCTCGAAGAAGCACGTGCAACGCAAAATGCCCGCATCATCGACGTTCGCACCTCCGGAGAATACCGATCAGGCCATGTGCCCGGGGCGGAAAACATACCCCTCGACCGTATCGCCGGCTTCAAGGCGGCGACAGACACTCCCTTGTTCATATACTGTCAAAGCGGTGGCCGCAGCGCGCAGGCGGCCCATATCCTCGAGCAGAACGGCTTCACCGACGTGACTAACCTCGGCGGCATCATGAGCTATCGCGGCCCCGTGGAAATGTAGCCCATGAGGCTACAGGCAAAAGAGCAAAACGAACGTAAGGGAGAAGCCATGAAGGTTGTTATCGTTGGAGGAGTGGCCGGCGGAGCGACAGCCGCCGCACGTTTGCGCAGGTTAGACGAGCAGGCCGAAATAGTCATAATCGAACGCACGGGCTACGTATCGTACGCCAACTGCGGCCTGCCTTATTACGTGGGCGACGTCATTACAGACAAGCGCAAGCTCACGCTGCAAAGCCCCAAAAGCTTCCGTGAGCGCTTCGATATCGACGTACGCGTACGCCAAAAGGTCATTGGAATAAACCACGCGGCGAAAACCGTGCTTGTCCGCAACCTCGAAGACGACTCAGAATACGAAGAATCCTACGACAGCCTCATCCTCTCCCCCGGCGCGAAAGCCGTCAAGCCCGATCTTCCCGGCATAGAAGACCGACGCATCCTCACGCTTCGTACCGTTGAAGACACCTTCGCCATGAAGCAGCGCGCCGACGAGCTCGCAGAGCAGGGACGAACACGCGCCGTCGTCATAGGCGGAGGCTTCATCGGCATAGAGGCGGCCGAAAACCTGCTAGAGCGTGGATTCGACGTCACGTTGCTGCAGCGCGGCAACCACGTCATGCCCACGCTCGATTACGACATGGCATGCGAGGTGCACGCCTATGCACGCGAACACGGACTTGACCTGCGGTTGAATCAGGGCGTCAATGGATTCGTAGCAGACGAAGACTCGGACGAGCTAGCGGTAACCACCGCAGCGGGCGACGAATACCGCGCACCTTTGGTGGTTCTCGCCATCGGCGTTACGCCCGACACCCGCCTTGCCGAGGAGGCGGGGCTTGAGCTCGGCATCAAGAAATCCATCGTCGTGGACGAGCATATGCGCACATCCGATCCTGCTATTTTCGCCGTTGGCGACGCAGTGCAGGTCAAAAATTTCGTCACGGGCGATGACGCACTCATATCACTCGCAGGCCCGGCGAACAAGCAAGGACGCATTGCGGCCGATGTCATCTGCGGGCGCGACAGCTCGTTCGACGGTTCGCAGGGATCATCCGTGCTGAAGCTCTTCGGCATGACCATCGCCACCACGGGCCTGACCGAAAGCGCCGCCCAGCGCGCCGGCATCGCCTGCGACAAGGCGGTCACCTCTTCGCCGTCCCACGCAACGTACTACCCCGGCGCTTCGAGCATGACCGTCAAAACAGTCTTCGACCCGGAAAGCGGCCGCATTCTCGGCGCGCAAATCGTGGGCTTCGAGGGGGTCGACAAACGAATCGATGTCTTGGCAACGGCCATTCGCGCTCGCATGACCGCGGCAGACCTCGAGGAACTCGATTTGGCATACGCGCCGCCGTATTCTTCGGCGAAAGACCCTGTAAACATGGCCGGATTCGTCATCGAAAACGTTCGAACGGGATTGGTGGCACAGCATCATTGGAACGACGTCGCCCGCCTGCAGCAAGAAGGCGCCCAATTCCTTGACGTTCGCACGGAAGGAGAATTCGCGCGAGGCCATATCGAAGGCGCGGTCAACATCCCCCTCGACGAGCTGCGCGGCCGCGTAAAAGAGCTCGACTCTGAACGCACGGTGTACGTGAATTGCCACAGCGGCCTGCGAAGCTACGTGGCATGCCGCATGCTCGCCGGCCATGGCCTTGCCTGCTCGAATCTTTCGGGCGGGTATCGCTTCTACGCCCTTGTGCAAAACGACGCCGCGTTCGACGAAACACCGACGCATCCCTGCGGCGCACCGATTTCCTAACGTGCACGCTACGCAGCTAGAAGCCTCTGCATAAAGACGTTTCTTTCCTAGAAGCAGACGATGCGCCGCTCATGCGGCGCATCGGAAAGCTCCTATACCTCGCAGCGTCCGCCGAGAAAGGCGGCCGACCAATCAGCGCCGCAGAAGCCCTCCCTGCAGCCATGCGCACCAATCAGCCCGTTTACGACTCCTTTTTCTCGTCTGCTTTGCAGCCAGATTCACCACGCCCTCGCTTGCCAGCGACCCCTTCGCCTTCTTCCTCGTCAGCCTCGTCTTCAGCGCCGATAACGATCGTTTCGCCCAGATTGACGAACGCAATCGAATCTATATCGGCATCGCGCGGCTTCAGCACAAGCAGGCACACGATTGCGGCCGCGTATACCGCCGCCGCCAAAGCGCTCGCCTCGAAACCGCCCGCGCCGCCGGAAAGCAACACGTTGCTCGAATCGTACGTCGTCGTCATGATGGTCGTGTATGAAGCCGCCTGCGCCCCCGACGTCACGCCGAGGAGGATGTACTGGACGAAATACCAGAGGCTATGAAAGCCGATCGCAGGCCAAATGCTGCCGAATTTGAGAAACATAAGCCCGAACATCACGCCCATCAATACGCCATTGACGACGGAGAACACGCTCAGCCCCACAATCAACACATGGAACAGCGCGAACACGACCGTCTGGACAGCCATGCCGACGGCAACCGAGTAACGCGCAGAAAACGACGTGAGCACATACCCCCGGCAAAAGACCTCCTGTCCCAACGCGAGGATGACGTATCCGGCGAACGCAAGAGCCAGGGCTATGACAGACACCTGGGTGCTAATGCCGGAATCGCTCACGATTCCCGCACCCTTGAAAAGAGCAAAGACCACCATGAGGCCTACAACGCCTGCTACGGCGCCGACGACGCACAGCGCTGCGCCATCATTGCGCGCGAACCCCATGGATCTTTCAAGACGGTGTTCGCGGACACGTACGTACAAAACGCCGCCGCACGCCGCGATGGCGAACACGACGATGTGGGCAAAGCCCTGATGCGGTAAATCCATGCCGGAAGGCACGGGCAAGACCATGGGCAGCCCGACAAGCAGCGCGGCCACGACGGCAACCATGAGCACAAGCCCGACCCACGATCGCAAAGCGGAGCTGTCGCTCTCTTTCGCGAGCTTGATGACGTTGGGCACCGGCAGGGCCATTCTATCCTTGATGCCTGATTTGTCGCATGCGCACGAGGCGGCTTCTTTGCCTTCATCCGCCACTTCGACAGCCTTTCGTTCCTCCACGACGTCCCCTTTTCCCCTTTTGTCACGTCCTGTTTATTTCGGAGCAATGATAGCGGATGGGGCACACTCCGAAAGAAACAACTCGGAAGCAACGTATAATCGAGCGCATACGAAGCAGAGAAAACAAGGCGAGGCAACATGCTCAGACTCCACATACTCGCAAGCGGCAGCCGCGGCAACGCGACCATCGTCGAAAACGACCAGACCGGACACGGCGTCCTCGTCGACTGCGGCATATGCAAGCGCGATTTTCTCGCCCGCTGTAACGAGGCGCACTTCAACCCCGCGAACATAGATGCCGTGCTCATTACGCACGACCACGGCGACCACACCAAGGGCCTCGGCGTGGTCATGCGGGGACTTGCCAAGATGGGCCGTCAGCCCCTTGTCTATGCCGCAGACGAAACCGTTCGGGCAAGCAAGGCCGTCCAGGATGCCACCTCGTCATGCGAAACGCGCAATTTCCGCCCCGAGGAATGCCTGACGGCTGCAGGTATAAGCATCTTTCCCTTCGCCACCTCGCACGATGCGGCGGCGTCATTTGGCTTTCGCTTTGAGGCAAACGGCGATGCGGCAGGTTTCATGACCGACACGGGAATCGTGACGCCGCAGGCGCATGCCCACCTCGCCGACGTGCGGCTGCTCGCCCTTGAAAGCAATCACGACCCTAAGATGCTGAGCGAAGGACCCTACCCTTACGTAGTCAAGCAGCGTATCGCTTCCGACAAAGGGCATCTTTCGAACGAACAGGCCGCCGAAGAGCTCGCATCCCTTCTCAGCAACCGCCTTCAAGCCGTGGCGGCCATGCACGTATCAGAGAACAACAACGAATACGACCTCGCTCTTCGAGGCTTTCGCGCTGTGATGGAACGCGAGGGGTGCGCCGCCCGTGTGTCATGCGGCTACCAAGGACGCCTCTCGACGCTTGCCTGACCTACAAGGAGCTTCGTCCGCCGCGGTATCCCGTACCGTCATGAGGACCCGCTGCGCCGTGCACCCCTTGTCCGTCATGGGCGCCATGACCTTCGGCGCCTTCGCACGCACCCTCGCCCAGAGCCGAAGAGCCGTCCTCTGCGCCGTGCCCGCAACAGGCGGAATCTTGCGTTTCCACGCCGTTTTCCGCAGCGAGAACCCGCAGCTCGCGCATAGACATAGCGGCCGCCTCCTGCTCGCTCACTTCAACGCCGGCCTCACCAAGGAGACAATACAGACGATAGCGCCCGATACTCATTCCTGCATGCTCGGCAGCCTGCCGCTGCGCTTCGTCAACGCGGCCGCAATGGACCTGCGTGCCGCCCTGTCCGAAGCAGCGCAGGCTTTCCTGCTCTATCTCCGCACACCGTTCCTCATCAGAACACGACACGCCGACCTCCACAACGACACCTTCGCCGAGATAGCTCTCGCACGCATCAGCCAATGCCGCCGCAGCCTCGGCATACGGTCTTCCCTGCACGTTCGCCGCATCAAGCACCGCCTGGGCGTCTTCGTTCAGAGCGCGGGCGTCGATCACGCAATCGAATCGGTTCATGGCAAGTTCGATAGAGGGGTTGATATCGACCCCCACGTAGGCAACGGGCTTCGTGGCGTACGCATATCCGCCAACGCCCACGAAAGCGGCAATCAGGCATGCGGCAACTGCGACGAAAACGCGCATCCGACGTTTTCTCGGCACACGGCGAGCAGACGGGATAGAGCCCTGCCCGCAAGAGACGCCATCGCGCCTGCCCGACGCAAGGTCGCGCTCGCGCTCTATGCGAAGCATCGTCGCCTTTTTCAGCTCGTCGGAAGCGTGCATGTTCGAAAAGGCTTCGCGCATACGCTCGTCGACATCGTTCATGACAACGCCTCCCTCAGTATCTTCTTGCCTCGAGAAATCCAGGAATACACCGTTCCCTCGGGAGCTTTCACCATGCGGGATATCTCCGGGACGGAATAGCCTTCGCACACGGCAAGATACAGCGGCGTCTTCGGCGGGTCGTCGAGCCTGTCCACGGCGTCGAGAACCTCCCTCACCTCCGCAGCGCGCTCCGGCCGAACGTCCGCAAGCGTATCTCCCCACCACTGCATCTCCTCATCCAAAGACGATGTACGGTGGTCTCGAGATTTGAGAACGTCTTTGCAAGCGTTCATCGCAACGCGCAAGAGCCACGCTTTCGCATGGCCCTCGTCGCGAAACCCGTGATCGCGAAAAGCGTATTTCACGAACGTCTCTTGGAAGACATCCTCAGCATCGGACGGGGAAAGATAGAGCATGCAGGCACGCCACACGTCATCGCCGAAGCGATCCATCGCCTGCTGTATGTCGAGCGCCTCGCGCATACCCATCCTGAACTATAGACATCTCGCCCTAGCGTGCACACATGCCGTGATGCCCGCCGCCGTTGCCGGTCCGTGACCGCGGCCGTATCCCGCACCTTGGCCACTGCCGGCGCACGACCCTGCGTTGTCGCACGCGCCGTCTCCGTCTTCGTCCACGTAGCCAGAACAATTTCCGTTGCCGGTTTCCGCATGGTCGCATACGCCATCGCCATTTTCGTCCACGAAATTCGCGCCGAGCGCACGGCGCACTCTCAAGCGCCGCGAACCCGCGCGAGAAAGCGGAACACGCTGCATGAACGCCGCGGTTATCGCATACGCCGTCGCCGTTAGCGTCGGCGAAAAAATTGCACGCGCCGTTGCCATCGGCGCCAGCGCACGTGCCGCACGCACGCGAGCCCGCAATGCCCCAGCCAAGCGCCGGCGCATCGGCTCCGTACGCAACGAAGGGCACGGCGAGAGCCGTGGCCAATCCAACAGCAGCGATTCCGGTCAGTACCTTGTGTTTTGTCGTATACGCGCGTTTTTTCATCTCAGTGCCGTTCCTTTCGTTTCGTGTATTTAGGACAACGGTTTGCTCGTCTTCTCTCGAACGCCCCCTCACCATGAACACGATCCAAGAAGGCAAATCCTTGCAAAGAAATTCGAAAATGAATGCGGTTTTCGTGCGCGGGCTCCGCTCAGGTGGGCTTCGCGCAGCAGATTTTACGCATGTCGTGCGACTCCGGGCATGCGCTCGCTTCCGAAACTGTGCCGACAGCCATGGATGCAAGCGGGCGGTTCCGCATGCTCGATAACAGCCCCTACACGCCCACTTCGTCCGCCAAGCGCTCCCCCATGAGATAGCCCATGACGGATGCCATCATAAGACCCCTGGTCAGCCGCTCGATCCCCCAGGCAGTGGAGATTCTCGATGTTGGTGTCGAAGCGCTCATTCATTTCACCCTATTACTGTAAAACTTCAGCTCGAGCGCGTACAGCAGCGTTTCATCGGCCGCAAATCCAGGTATGGCCTCGTCAACGGCCATCATGAAGTTCATGATGGAAGTCATGGTTCTATACGGCAACGCGCTCGTGATATCGCCGGCTACGGCATCGGGCAGCGTCGGACGAACATTCGACCTGTCCAGTTCATCTTGCCAGGTTCGTTTGCCGTCGAGGATATCGCCGAAACGCTGCACGAGAATGTGGCCGCCGCCGAGCATGTTGGCGAGCTCTCCGATTTTCTGCGCATACGTTATAGGCCTGTCGAACGGCTCCCGAAAGTCGTGAGAGCAAAGGATGGCAAGATTGGTATTCTCGGACTTCTTCTCCTTATAGGAATGCCCGTTGACCACCGCAAGGCCGTCGTCGTAATTCTCCTGGCTCACGAAGCCGCCCGGGTTCTGGCAGAACGTACGTACCTTGTTGCGGAACGGATTGGGGTACCCGATCTGCGTGCTTTCGTACAAAACGTTGTTCACGGTCTCCATAATCTCGTTTCGCACCTCGACGCGAACCCCCACATCCACGGGAGCCGGACCGTGCTCGACGCCATGTTCTATGCACAAGCGCTCGAACCAATCCGCACCGCGCCGCCCCGTGGCCACCACCGTGCGTTCGGCACGGATTTTGTCCGTGGTTCCGTCGGCGTTGCGTATCAGCACGCCGCAACACGCCCCTTCCTCCACGATAACGTCGAGGCACTCCGTCTGAAACATGATTTCCACGCCGGAATCGCACAAATACCGCTCGATGAAGCCGTAAATCTCTTGAGCCTTTTCCGTTCCCAGATGACGAATGGGACAGTCCACCAGCTTCAAGCCGGCCTTGATGGCTCGGCGTCGAATGCTTTTCACCTCGTCAGGAGCCCCCAAGCCTTCGACATGCATGTCTGCCCCGAAGCGCAAGTACACCTCGTCGACACGGCCGATCGTCTTCTGGGCAAGGTCGCTCCCTATGAGCTCGGGAAGATCGCCTCCCACCTCGCACGAAAGCGAGAGTTTTCCATCAGAAAACGCTCCCGCTCCCGAAAACCCCGTGGTGATACGACACGGATCGCAACCCATGCATTGGCCCGTTTTGGCCTTGGGGCATGCTCGCTTCGAGACAGACAGACCCTTCTCAACAATGACGATACGCGCGCGAGATCCGCGCTCGAGCAACCCGAGTGCGGCGAATATCCCCGATGGACCGGCGCCCACGATGACCACATCGGCCGCTTGTTCAAAAACCATGCAATCCCCCATCGCCCGCCCGTTTCAAGAACCCGAAACGGACAGAAAATCGTCTTGAATTTGAACATGCGCACAAACTTGGAACACGAAAGTCCGCGCCAGAAGACTGCCGACCGCACGTTCTCCCTGCATCATACACGCTCGCCCTGACGACGAGAAAGTCAATCGCACCTTGTGGCAACGAACGTCTTTCACGATAAGGACCCCCAGCTGTTCTGATCTTGCGAGCAATGTTCCTTCGAACGTTTTTTGTACGGGCGAACTAAAAATAATCATGCTTTATCAGGGCGGAGCATTGACTGCCGCATTTGCGAAATTATAATGAAAATTGCAACATAGAAGGAGTCAGCCATGCGCAACGCACCCGCACATATCTCGGCCACCCCGGCCGCTCGCGGCGTTCAACGTTGCGTCCCCTTCGTGTTCAATCTCACCCCATGTGATGCCCGCTTTATCGGCGGGCATCGCCGTTTCGGTGTTGCAATCTATCCTGCATATTCCTATCGATATCTGTAGCACACGGCACGGGCGCGGCGTTTCGCTCCTCTCTCGCGAACCGCGCCATGTCGTGTGCGCCTCCACGAGGCTCGTCTTGCGCTCTTCCTTCCAATCGAGCAAGACGAGCCTTTCGCGCGATTCGCACGAACGCATCGACCCTTTGCAAAGTCGATAGACCGACGTATTCGCGCCTTGCACATTGCTTGCACACCGACCGATAGGAACATCCTCATGCTTATCAAAGCCCTTATGGTTGCCCTCTTCGCAATCATTGCCATCGTCATTGGAATAATTTGCAGAAAGCACGCGAGCAATGTCTCCGGCTTTATTTTAGGCGGACGCAACGTGGGTCCCTGGCTTTCGGCATTCGCGTTCGGCACTTCCTACTTCAGCGCTGTCATCTTCGTGGGCTACGCAGGCCAGTTCGGATGGAAATACGGTCTTGCCGCCACGTGGATCGGCATAGGAAACGCCATCTTGGGCAGCTTGCTCGCCTGGTGGATTCTCGGCCCGCGCACACGAGAGATGACGCAGCACCTGCAGGCCGCAACCATGCCTGAATTCTTCGGCAAGCGCTTTTCGAGCACAGGTCTGCGCATCGCCGCGGCAGCCATCATCTTCGTCTTCTTGATCCCCTACACCGCCAGCGTCTACAACGGCCTTTCGCGCCTGTTCGGCATGGCGTTCGGTCTTCCCTACGAGGTATGCGTTATCGGCATGGCCCTCATCACCTGCATCTATGTAGTCCTCGGCGGCTACATGGCCACCGTCGTCAACGATTTCGTCCAGGGTATCGTCATGCTTTTCGGCATTGTCGCCGTCGTTGCGGCGGTCCTTGCCGGCAACGGAGGATTCAGCGAAGCCGTCGTGTCGCTTTCTCAAATTCCGGCTGAAAACTCGGCTCTTGAAGGCGCTTTCGTAAGCATGTTCGGACCGGATTTGCCCAACCTGATCGGCGTCATCATCCTCACCAGCCTTGGCACATGGGGCCTTCCTCAAATGGTGCAAAAGTTCTATGCCATCAAAAGCGGCCCGGCCATCAAGCAAGGTGCCATCATCTCCACGCTGTTCGCCGTCGTCGTGGCCGGCGGAAGCTACTTCCTTGGAGGCTTCGGTCGACTGTATGGCGACCAGATAGCCTTCTCGGCAAACGGCGCGCCGGTGTATGACTCAATTGTTCCCACTATGCTTTCGGGGCTGCCCGACATCCTTGTCGGCCTCGTTATCGTGCTCGTGCTCTCTGCGTCTATGAGCACCTTAAGCTCGCTGGTCCTCACCTCTTCGTCCACGCTGACGCTCGACCTGCTCAAAGGCAACGTCATCAAGAACATGAGCGAGAAGAGCCAGCTTCTTTGGATGCGCGGGCTGCTCGTCGTGTTCGTGGTGATTTCCGCCGCCATCGCGCTCCTACAGTACAACAGCTCCATTACGTTCATCGCCCAGCTCATGTCCATCAGCTGGGGCGCACTGGCCGGTGCGTTCCTTGGACCCTTCTTCTGGGGTCTGTACAGCAAACGCATCAGCAAAGCGGCTGTATGGGCAAGCTTCATCGTTGGCGTCGGCCTGACCACGGGCAACATGATCGCGGGCTTCTTCGGAACGCCTCTCATTGCAAGCCCCATCAACTGCGGCGCCTTGGCCATGGTGCTTTCCATGGCTATCGTGCCATTGGTGAGCCTGGCAACCAAGCCGGTTCCCTTCGACATCGACATCGCGCTTCCCAGCCGCAAGAGCGCGACGGACCGCGAAATCGAGGCGGAGATGCGCGAGGAGCGCATTCCTGAGATGAATCCCCTTCCGTAAAGGACTCCGAGCGATTCGCCGGGCATGAGACGTCCCGCGTGCAACCCGACCGCACCCCGGGTTGCACGCGGCCCATAAAGCGTCCGACGGCACAAACACACCCTAGGAGAGCATTTTCGCGAGCATTCCGATGCCAATGCCAACCGCGCCGCCAATCGCAGCGCCAACCAGAATCTGGACGCTTGTGCGCACGCCTTTGACCCACGGTTTCATATCCCGCTCGCGGCGACCCTCGACCGTGTCGCGATCGACGCGCTCTCCGCGACTGAACGCCAGTACCTCACGGTACGTTTGCAAATCGTGCTGCTTCTTAATGCGCTCAGCATGCATAAACGCCACGACCAAAACGAGCAATGCAATGACGGCGAACACGATCGTCGGAACCATATGCATGCCCCAGCCCCATTCGTACTGGAACGCGCCCCATGCGGCCAGAACCAGAAATACCACGCCGCTCACAACTGCGGCGGTCGAAAGGGCGTTGTACTTTTTGACGGCTTCGTCCATTGCTTTTGCCATAGCTTCCACGTCTCCTTTGATAAGAGAATCCACGGTCACCTCGAACACATTGGAAAGAAGCAGTAGGCTCTGGACATCGGGATAGGTACGACCGGTTTCCCAGTTGGAGATGGTCTGACGCGAAACGTAAATCTTCTCGGCCAAATCGTCTTGGGAAAGGCCCTTTTCCTTGCGATGCTCTTTGATGTGAGCGCCCAACTCCATGCGATGCTTCTCCTTCGTGCTTGCGGCAACCCTTGCTGAAAACCACGGTGCCATGACGGAGGCAATCCTACCATCAAAAGACTTTATGACCGATGCGCAACGAAGGGATTTACGTTGTCAAAAGACTTTATACACGTTGATGACCTGGTATTACGCGATGAAGGAGACTTTTATCGCCCACCTGCAGCAAGGTAATCGTCCATGCCTGGCTCAGCCGATATATACACGCCGCTTTCGGGAAAATAGGTCAGCCACACCACGCCTTCGGCATTCGCGACATCGGCAAGCCCTGAACGGTCGCTCTCGGCAACGCTGATGTGAATCTCGCGCTCATCGAGAGTCTTGAACGTCATCTCGATGGTATCTTGGCTGAATCCGCTATAACGTCCGGTTGCGCGATTCTCCTCAACCTCGGCAAGCCAGCACAAGTCGGTTTGCGGACCGTGCAGCAGATCGATTACGGCATCTCGGGCCTGAAACGCGCCCGCAGCAAAGCCGAGCATCGTAAGGAGCACGAACAGGGCCGCAATACCGGCTTTGCCAAGCATGTCGAAGGAAACGGGATGCTTTTTACGGTAAATACGATACAGAACCACGACGCCGATGCAGGCAGCCAGCACAACAAGCAGTTTAAGAAGCCGCGCAGGAGTTGGATCGCCCTCGCCGAACGCCACAATCACGGCAAGCGCCACAAATCCCGAACCCACATAAGCAATGCAGGCAACGACGAATCGCGCTATTTCTCGCGCAAGCTTGACAGCAGTGGCCCCGAAGTCTGCACGAGCACCGCCTTTGCGCTCCTGCGCGGTACCGACCAACAGAATCGCGAACCCAACGAACGAGAAAGCGAACAGCACGAACCCCGCAGCTATGAGCAGGTACCGAAAAAGGCCCACGTATCCGATGGAGGGCGCCCACTCCCCTGCCAGCAACATGCCGAACGCAGAAAACAGCACGACCACCGCAACAATGCCGATTACTTTCTTCGACGACATAGAAACCACTGCTACGCAACCTCCGCTCCTGCCCTGTAAACGCCACGATGCCCAGCGGCTCGCAGAATCGTATCACAGAAGGTACGGCGCCATTGACGGCCTCAGCTGAAAGGGCGGACACAAGAAACCTCGCATCCGCCCTCTGCGCCTATAAACCCTTACGCTATGCCACGGCCTCGCCCATCAATCGCTCCCTCTTCTTACGGGCAACGGCGCGACCTTTGCCGCACTTCGGCTTGGAAAGCGGACAGCGTTTGCTGCAGCACGGGCATGTGCCCAAATCGAGCTTGAACGATGCGGCCGGACACGATGCGGCGCCTGCGGGCCTCTGCCCCTTCTTTGCCGCTTTGTTCTTCTTGGGCGTTTTGCTTCCCTTTGCATCGCTGCAAGACGAAAGGCTCTTCCCGAGTTTTTTTTCTGCTTTTCGAATAGCCTTCTCGCGCTTTTTTTCAGCCTTGCGCATGGCGGCATCCTCGCGCTTTGACGCCCGCATCTTCTCGAGCTTTTTCATCTGCTTTTTCGAAAGCTTCTTTTTCGATTCGTCGTTCTTTTTCTTGGCTGACATGACGGCTCCTATCTTTTGCTAGCCGCCATAATACTCGATAATTGTTACTAAGTTAGTGTCAATTAACTTTTTGAACAGAATTCCAGGTGGGCAGCCTGCAGGATTCCGGGTGCGCAACATTCAAAAGGGGTCGAGAGCATGCTCCCGACCCCTTTTACGCTCTTGAACGGCGCAGGCAAATCGCGATTGTTTTTACTACCTCTCGGTACGGCTCTTCTCGATTTCCAGGGCGCCCACCTCTTCGGTGGCACCGCATCCGCAACCGCAGCCGCAGCCCGCAGCGGCCTCTGCCGCAAGCTTCTCGGCATCGCGCGCTACATCGCGCATTCTGCGCGCCTCGGCCTCCTTGCCTTCCAGGTTCGCTTTCGCCACCGAAATCATCAGCTTGATGCGGTTGAGCTGATTGACTTCGGAAGCGCCCGGATCGTAGTCAACCGCCACGATGTTGCTTTCGGGATACCTGCGGCGCAGCTCTTTGATCACGGCCTTGCCCACCACATGGTTCGGCAGACACGCAAACGGCTGCGTGCACACCACATTCGGAGCGCCCGTGCGAATGAGCTCCACCATCTCAGCCGTAAGCAGCCAGCCCTCGCCCATGGAATTGCACAGGCTCAAAATCTCGCTCGCGTATCCGGCCAGCTCGTAAATATCGGCAGGGGCCTCGAAACGATGCGATGCACGCAGCGCGTCGTTGATCGGCTTGCGGAACTTGTCAAGCGCCCACAGGGCAATACGGCTTCCCACCGCGCCCTTGGCGGAACGACCCAGAGGGTCTTTCTGGAAGATGGCGCCGGCAATGCCGAACAGGAAGAACTCGGTCAGACCCGGAACCACGGCTTCGCAGCCTTCGTGCTCGATCACGTCGACGATCTGGTTGTTGGCCGTGGGGTGGAACTTCACCAGGATCTCGCCCACCACGCCAACGCGGGGCTTGGTTCCCTCGCCCACCAGCGGCAGCGTATCGAAGTCCTCCACAATCTTGCGAACGGTGCGCTTCCACTCCGCGCGCTTCAACCCGCGCAAGCTGCTGCATTCGGCCATCCAATGATCGAAGAGCGCCTGCGCAGCACCAGGCTCCGCTTCGTACGGACGCGTGCGATACAGACACATCATCAGCAAATCGCCGTACAGCACGCCGTAAATTGCCTGCAAAAGCATCTTCGGCGTGATTTCGAACCCAGGATTGCTTTCCTCGAGCTTCCTGAACGAAAGCGAAATGACGGGAATATGGCCCAGACCCGCCGCCGCCAACGCCTTGCGAATAAGCGCAATGTAGTTGGTGGCGCGGCAGCCGCCGCCGGTCTGTGTGATGATAACGGCCAGCTTGTCGGTGTCGTAACGTCCGCTCATCACCGCTTCCATAATCTGGCCCGTCACCAGAATGGACGGATAACAGATATCGTTGTTCACATATTTCAAGCCGGCATCCACCGCACCGTGGTCGACACTGGGCAACAGCTCGAAGTTATACCCGTTCTTGCGGAATATCTCCACCAGCAGATCGAAATGAATCGGCGCCATCTGTGGGCACAAAATGGTGTAGCCCGCCTCTTTCATTTCTTTGGTGAACTGCACCTTCTCAAACTCGGTAGAAGACGCCTCGCGCTGCTTGATCAGGGCATCCGCTTGGGCGATCACGCGCGCCGCCTCGGCCTCGGTCAGACCCGTCTTGTTGTCCATACGCATCTTGGCATGACGCGAATGCTCCCTCATCATCCTCGGGAACAGCCGCCTCGGTGCTGTATTCCTTGTTCATGGCAACCGTAGGACATGCCATGGGCGCGCGCTTTGCCTCGGCACGTTCATCGGCTTTGTCTTTCAGCGCGGCAAGCAGGGAGCGCACGCGAATACGTGCAGCGCCCAGATTAGAAACCTCGTCGATTTTAAGAACGGTGTAGACCTTGCCCGAAGCCTCCAAAATCTCTTGCACCTGATCGGTGGTCAAAGCATCCAGGCCGCACCCGAAGCTGTTGAGCTGGATGAGGTCGAGGTCGTCACGTTGAGTGGCGACTTTTGCCGCAGCGTACAAGCGCGTATGATACATCCACTGGTCAACCACGCGAATAGGACGCTCGAGCGTGCCGAGATGGGCGATGGAATCCTCCGTAAGCACCGCCAAGCCGAAACTTGTCAAAAGCTCGGGGATGGCGTGGTTGATTTCCGGGTCGTTATGGTACGGACGCCCTGCAAGCACGATGCCGTGCGTGCCGGTCTCTTCCATCCAGCGCAGCGTTTCCTCGCCTTTCGCGCGAATGTCGTCCTTGAACGCCTCGTCTTCCGCCCATGCGGCATCCACCGCCTCGGCCACTTCGGCACGCGTAGGCGCAGCGCCATGGCGGCACGTTGCGTCCGCGAAGTTCTCGTACAGCTCCACGAACAGGCGCTCTTTGAGCTTGCCTTTCTGGTCGTAAGGCAGCCAGGGTTCAAAAACGCCGCATTAGACGTGCGCAGCTCGTCAATGTTGAACAGCGCCTCCGATAGCTGGCGACGATCGGGCAGTTGTAATGGTTGCCGGCTCCGGCGTCTTCAAGACGCTCCCATTTGGCGCACGGCATCCAGATGAAATCTACGTCTTTGGTCAGAAGGTTCATCACATGCCCGTGCGAAAGCGTCGCGGGATAGCATACGCTCTCAGACGGCATGCTCTCGATGCCCGCCTCGTAGGTTTTCTTCGAGGAGGAATCGGACAGCACCACGCGATACCCGAGCTTCGTGAAAAAGGTGAACCAGAACGGATAGTTCTCGTACATGTTGAGCGCACGAGGAATGCCCACCGTGCCACGCGCGGCAGCTTCGGCAGAAAGAGGCTCGTAGTCGAACAGACGATGGCTTTTGTAGTCGAACAAATTCGGCAGCTCGTTTTCACCGCTCAAAACGCCTGCACCCTTTTCGCAGCGGTTACCCGTTATGAAGCGGCGGTGTTTGCCAGTCTTTTCGTCTAGGCCGAAGTCGTTCACCGTGAGCAAACAATGGTTCGAGCACGCCTTGCAACGCACGGTTTTGTGCGTGGGAGCGAGCGACTCGATCTGGTCGAGGGGCAGCAAAGGTTGAAACAGGAGCGACGAACGCCTCGCTCGCCCCTTCGGCCTGCCGCGCTTCATACGCCGCCCCGGCGTCGCGAAGGGATCGCTGCATAGCGGTCGCGCGCAAGCAACGCGGCACCGTACGCGCCCATGTTGCCGGCGATGTCCGGACGAACGGCATTCACGCCTGACAGCTGTTCGAATGCACGCAACGGCGTCGTTGAGGAACGTGCCGCCCTGCACGATGACCTTCGTGCCCACGTCGTGCGGGTCGCGGATCTTGATGACCTTGAACAGCGCGTTCTTGATGACGGAGATGGCCAGGCCCGCGGCGATGTCGCCCACGGTGGCGCCTTCCTTCTGCGCCTGCTTCACGCGGCTGTTCATGAACACGGTGCAGCGGCTTCCCAGGTCGACGGGGCGCTCGGCGCTCACGGCCGTCTGCGCGAACTCGGCCACGTCGAGCTTGAGGCCCGTGGCGAAGCTCTCGATGAAGCTGCCGCAGCCCGAGCTGCACGCCTCGTTGAGCATGATGGGTCAATAACGCCGTCGCGCACGCGCAGGCATTTCATGTCCTGACCGCCGATATCCAAGATGAACTCGACGCCGGGAAGCATTTGCTGGGCGCCCCGCAAATGAGCCACGGTCTCGATCTCGCCCGAATCCACCCGGAGCGCCTCGATCAGCAGGCCTTCGCCGTAGCCGGTCACGGTTGCATGACCTATGGTAACGAAAGGCTCGCCCGTGGTCGCGTCCACGGGAAGCGCGCCGTACATATCGGCGATGGCACGCTTGGCGGTTCCCAAAACGTCGCCTTTGTTATTGGCATACGAGCTCCACAAAAGCTCGCCGTTTTCGCCGATCAGGGCAGCCTTGAACGTGGTGGAGCCAGCGTCGATGCCGAGATATGCCGTACCGGTATAGGCCATCAGATCGCCGCGCGCCACTTTCTCCTTATCGTGGCGGGCCTTGAATTCGACAAATTCCTGCTCGCTTACGAACAGCGGGTCGAGACGCACCACTTCGCTGCCCTGGATATCTCCCAGATTGCACAGGCGCTCGAGCACGTCGGAAAGCAGTTCGGGCTTGCCCTTCGCGCCGCAGATTGCCGCACCGCTTGCCACGAACAAATGCGCGTTTTCGGGACGAATGGCATGCTCGTCATCAAGATTGAGCGTCTCGCAGAAGCGTTTATCCAGTTCGGAAAGGTATTGCAGAGGACCGCCCAGCAAAGCCACGTTGCCGCGAATGGGACGACCGCACGCCAGACCCGAAATGGTCTGCGTGACCACAGCCTGAAAAATCGACGCCGCGATGTCCTCCTTGCGCGCGCCTTCGTTGAGCAGCGGCTGCACGTCGGTTTTCGCGAACACGCCGCAACGGCTTGCGATGGGATAGATGGTAGCGTGACTTTTCGCGAGCTCGTTCAAGCCGCCCGCATCGGTGTCGAGCAGGGCCGCCATCTGGTCGATGAACGCACCCGTGCCGCCGGCGCAGGTGCCGTTCATGCGCTGCTCTATGCCGTTGTCGAAGTAGATG
>JBKTHK010000002.1:0-78287 GCA_047240885.1 Slackia sp.
GCCTTGTGTGTATCGGAGCTATAGCCATGGCGTATGACGCCTCGACCATTGTTAAGTGGAACACTTGGTACGTTCCGCTCAACGTGTGGTTCTCCGCTTTTGCGGGAGGTCCTTTGCTTGCCATGCTGGGACTGCGCGCCGCTCGTGCCGTGTGCCTGCATACGAAGGCGAGCGGCGTCCTCGTCGCCGGGTCTCTTATTGCCTTGGTTGCGAACGTAGCGTGTCTTGTTATGCAGAACGCAAGCCTCGGGGGCATATGGAACGGCTACGGCACGGCGCTCGATCTGGTGCCTATGTACCCTGCTATGATCGCCTGGTATGCGGCCATGGGCCTTGCGGCTATCGGTTGCGCAGCGTGGCCTTTGCGCGGCCGCGACCTTCCGAGCGTAGTACGCCTGACGCTGTGCTGTGTGCTATTTTTCTCCGGACTCTTTATGGTCCGCTTCGGCTTCTACATGATGCACATGACGTACGGTTTGGGCGTGTAGCCTTATCGGACGTTGTCGAAGTAATCGCGAAATTCAACGCTGTGCCGGCTTCGGGGGCACATGAAGCGGTGCGCTGCCAAGAAGTACTCGTCGGTCATGCTTGCCAGGTAGTCGACGGCAATTTGGTGAGGAGATTCTGCGCGATAGGGCCGTTCGTCTTCGTAAAGGTTCCTCTGGCGTTCGATGCGTTCGACGAAATGCTTGAACACCGGTGCGCTTTCGTCGTATGCAACCAGGTCGGACAGAATCGCCTCGTAAAGCTCCTCGAACATGGGCGTGATTTCGTTTTCGTAGGTTTCGGCCTGCTTGTCGGAAAGATAGATACGCTCGTAGTTTTCGGCCTTGGCGGTTTTCAGGCTGCGAAACGCCTCTTCGCTCATGGCTATGCGATCGCGCATATAGCTGTGTTCCACGATATCCACCGTGAGATTGTTGATGATTTCGGCATTTTGCACGCCCAGCACGCCGCCCGAAAATGATTCGTCTGTGGCTATGGAACCGACGCCCATGGCGTCTTGGCGGTCTTTGCCCACGTAGGCGATCATGTCGGAAATGCGCACCACGCATCCTTCCAGCGTGGAGGGTCGCAGGCTAGCTATGGTCTGCTCGTCTGCGTAGCATGATTCCAGCAGGTCGTCGAATGCATTGAAGTCGTGCGTTTTCCCTAGGAGAAACTCGCGCTGGCTGCTTTCTCCGTTGTGGCAGAGGATACCGTCGAGGACTTGTAGCGTGACGTTGCGGGCGTACAGGGAGTCGAGCACGCGCACGGAATGCACGTTATGGTTGAAGAAGCGTCCCGTATCGGCGTGGTAGAGGTCGTTGAGAATGCGTTCTCCCACGTGGCCGAAGGGGTGTGGCTCAGGTCGTGCCCGAGAGCTATGGCCTCGGTGAGGTCTTCGTTCAGGCCGAGCATGCGCGAAATGGTGCGCGCTGTGCGGGCGACCAGCTGTACATGCAGTCCGCGGCGGCTTATGTCGTCATTGCGCACGAAGCTGAACACTTGGGTTTTTCCCGCGTAGCGGTTATAGGGCGCCACGTGCAGTATTTTGTCGATGTCGCGCACGAAGGCGGGGCGGTGCAGCCGAGGCGACATATCGCGGCGGGGGTTGCGGCGAAGAGCTTGCGCCTCGCTTGTGCGATAGGGGTTGGTGCGGCCTTCGGCGCGATCCTCCTCGTAGCGCTCGATGAATTCTTTGCTGAAATTGCGGTATGCCATGGCTGCTTCTTTCGGCCTGCTGTGCGAGACGGGCTGGTTTTCGGGTCGCGGAAATGGGCGGCCGCGCTCGTGCGGGGCGGCGCGGACTATCGATGCAAGTATAAGACTCGATTGTCTGTGGCCTTCCATTCTTTTCGCTGGGTTTTGCTGCAGTAGTGCCACGAAAAGAATTTGTGTGGCACTACGATTGCAACGAAAAGATAATTGCCACATGACTTGTGACGAGGCTCGAAGAAGGACCCCTTCGTCTCGCGCGACGAAGGGGTCGGAGAAGGAACAAGCAAAGCAGGGTTGGGCCCGCAGGGGGAGGGGGGATGCGGGCCCGGGATGAGTGTCGTTAGATGGCGCGACCTGCCAGGTTGCCGGTGAAAATAGCATCGGCGATGTTGTAGGGCTCTGCGCAATCGCCAACAGCGTACGTCTCTCCAACGGAGATTCCGTCAAGCAGCGATGAATTGGGCAGCATGTCCATGGCTTCGATCACGGTATCGCATGCGATGGATTCGGTTGCTCCGGCCTCGCTTGTTATGGTGACGGCTCCATCTCCTATTTCGTTGATGGTCGCATTCGGCCACAGCCTCATGCCTCGTGCGTAAAGCATGGGCATGACAAACGTTTTGACCCAATTGGATTGTCCCTTGTCGACTTTTTCGACGGGGTCCGGCGTCACCATTGAAACGCGCTTGCCCTGGGCCTGCAGATGCAAGGCGGTGTCAATTGCCTGAGCGTTGCTTCCGACGATTACTACGTTTTCCCCTATGGTTGCCGTTGGGAAATCCTCGATAGCAACGATGCTGGTCTTTTCTGCTCCTTCCATTCCCAGGGTATCGCGCAGACCGCCGCATGCGAGGACGAGCGCATCGGGCTTTTCGCTTTCGATAAACGCGGCGTCGACTTCGTGCTCGGTTACGAGCTTTACTCCGCTAACCTCGAGCTGTTTTTCCATATAAGACCGCAGAGCATCAAGGTTCTCGTGGGGCCCTTTGACCTTTGAAGCGAATTCCAGCATGCCCCCTACGGAGCTCTTCTTTTCGTAAAGGGTTACGTTGTGGCCGCGCAGGGCTGCAATGCGTGCGGCTTCCATGCCTGCCGGGCCGGCGCCAACGACCAGGACGGTTTTTGTCGTTTCTGCGGCGGGGAGGTCGAATCCTTCGGGCATGCTTTCACGGAATGCATGCTGGGTACATGCATTGACGCGGCAGTGCTCGTAGGTGTTGCCCTCTTTGTCAACGTCGAAATGGCAATGCATGCACCTGGTGCAGGGGGCAATTTCGTCGAGGCGCCCTTCTTTGAGCTTCGTGACGTATTCGGGGTCAACGGTAAGGGGGCGGTTCATAATAAGGAAATCAGCCTTGCCGTCCTTGAGGGCGTTTTCGAAAAAGTCGGGCGCATGCGCCGGGTCCATATAGGTAACAGTTCCAACCGGCACGTTTACGGCTTCTTTGATTTCGGCGGCCACATCAAGCATCATTCCGCAGCCGGAGTGGTTGCCGATTATCTTGCCTTCCCAGTGGCGGGAGAAATCGAATTGCGTACCGTAGCGTGGTGCGCCGTCAATGCCGTATCCCGTGAAGTAAAGGTCGCTCGCGAATGCGCATACGTGCTGACTGGTGGGTCCTAGGCGAACATGGAAGCTGTTGGCGCCTGCCTCCTCCATGAGCTTGCACATAGCCTTATTCTCTGCAACGGTGGTGTAAAGGGCGCTGTCGCCGATTGTTCCGTCGTTTTCCTCTATTCCGTTGATGAGGACCTGGACGGGGAAGTCGTTGCCGCATTCCGTTTTAATTGCCTTGATGGTTTCGCAGATGAAACGAGTTCTGTTTTCGAAGTTCTGAGGGCCGTATTCGTCGTCGCGTGTGTTGCGCATGCGGGAAAGGAACGATTGGCCGATGTTGTTTCCGGCGGCGTTGATCTCGCATGCGTCAAAGCCAAGCTCTTTGAGGTGCTTGACGAACGTGACCGTATCCTGCTCGAGAAGCTTGATCTCTTCCTGCGTCATGTCAGCCGCAACCGCGGAGGCGAAAGAGCCCGAGGCGGCTTGCTTCGTGCCGCTGAAGTTGATGCCCATGCAGGAAATCTGGTATCCGGCGTAGCTGCCTGCGTCGTGAATCGCCTGTACGATTTCTGCCAAAGGCGACTCGCTAATAGGGGTGGATCGAGCGGAAGGGAAATGCTCGTATTTGTCTACGAAGTCTTCAACCCATACCATCTCGACGCCGCCCTTGGCGAAATTGCGATAATATGCGGCGGCTTCTTCGGGGTTTGCTGCCGTATCCGATCCAGCGGCAGATTTGACCATGCGATGCGATAGCTGAAGAGGACCGAAGGACCACGACGAAAACAGCGTCGCAAGGTCTCCTGTGTTTGAGGTGTAGTCGTAGTCTTGGGGATTGATTCCGTTGTTGACGATTGTTTCCTGGTCGCTAGCATCTCCCGATGAAGGCTTGGCGGCCTGTGTCGGGGCGCATCCCGTCAAGCCTGCGAGCGCGGAAGCCGAAAGCGCCGTTGCTGCCATTCCTCCTAAGAAGTTTCGGCGGGATAGGGCCGGAACCCTTCTTGTATCTGTTGTACCCATGTTCTCTCCCTCCTGTGGATGCTGGTACGTCGATGCCTTAATCCTAGGGAGAAAGCTGCGGGCGCATATCGCATCAACAATGTATTTGGGGCGAATCACATCATTGATGTGGTGGCCTTGTATCCTATAATCGATACCTTGTATGGCATGGGCGTATGTGATGGAGGCTGATATTGTGGTGAAGGGTAGGGGAAGCGCGTCGTCCGTTTCCGCCGTTATGCTTCTTGCATTCGGGATCCTTTCCTTTCGTGTTGCCGCGTGGGTAATTTATCGAAGCGAGCTTGCCTACATCACCAATGACGGATACGTAATCGCTCGGATTTTCCAGATGCTCGTCGTTGTCTTGCTGATGGTCTCTATGAGGAACCGGATTCCGTCAAAGAGGGTTTTCATCGGAGGCATGGTGCTGGCCACTGTGGCCACGGTCGTTGCGAGTGCCGCGGTAATCTTCGGGTCGAACGGAGTGCTGCCCCCTTCTTGGGGAATGGCAGCTTGCGGGCTCCACGGGGCTGCGAGTGCGTTTTTCTTTCTTGGATGGGGAGTGTGTGCGTGCATCGAGCCGCCTTCTAGGTCCGCTTTGTCAATATCCCTCGCATTTGTTCTGTACGGCTTAGTTACCTTGTTTTTGAGCTTCGTTCCTTTAGGGTTTGTAGAGGGAGTGGCGTTGTTGTCCCCCTTGCTCTGCTGCGCGCTTATCGTGATAGCTCTGAAAGGGAGGCTGGAAAAGATACCGTGCGGGCGCGCATCATTGCGTCGAGATTTGGACACGCCGTCGCGGATGCTTCTTGGGGTAATGCTGGCTTGTTGCGTGATATGCGCCGTAGTGGATGTCATGGTGCCAGAGTCGTCCGACCCTTCGCTGTACTCGTTCAACGCATTCTGGCCCGTGTTGTACGCGGTTATTTTCGGCGTGTTTTTCGTCTGGTTCGTTCTGATGAAGAAAAAAGACCCAGATGCGTTATGGCCGATGTTCACATTCGTTCTTTCGGTTGGGCTGTTCGGTTTCTCGTCCTTCTTCGTCATTGACACATTTGTTGCGGGTCAGTTTATGAGGGCGAGCGCCGATTGCATAATCGTATTCTCGTGGGTTGTCGTGGCGTGCATGGTATACCGTAAAAAACTACAACCGATTTTTTATTTCGGTCTTTCAATCATTATCTATTCAAATACGGCTCCGTTTCCGAAAGCCGCCTTTGACGCTTTGTTCCCGCAGGTTGATTTTGGTGCCGGCAGCCTGGTTGCTATTGCGCTCGCATTTGTTATGGCGGTTGCCCTTGTCGGGTGTACCGTTTTTCTTTCCGCAGCGAAAAAGCCCTCCGCATTGCCGAAATCGCCTCAATCTTCGAAAGCGGAATGCTCGAGCCTTGAATGGATGAAGGAATCGTACGGATTGACGTTGAGGGAAATAGAAGTTGTTGACTTGCTGACGCGCGGATACACAATGCCGCAGACGGGCGAGCGGTTGTTCATATCCCATGACACGGTTCGGTCCCATGTAAAAAGCATATACAAAAAACTCGGCGTTCACAGTAAGGGAGAGCTCATAGACATAGTGGCCCAAAGAGGCGCCAGATAGCCGAAAGTCGCTTGGGTGGCAAAGACGTGCCGGGGACGCGAACCCCATTGGGCTGCGGGGGAAATGGGGCGCTTGATGACGCGGTGCAGGCTTTCGGAGCCGCCGTTGGGGTTGGTGGTTATAGCCGCGTGTGGCGTGTGATTCTGACATCCGGTCGTCCTTGCGACCATAAACCTTTTTGATGATGAAAACACCTTGAAGAGAGCTCGCCAAGCGATTCTGGTAGAATCTCGAACGCTGGCGAGTTTTACGCAAGAGCCCGTCCGCTCGTTTTCGTTTTCAAACCATATGTTTTCATATAGATAGGAACAACGATGTTCGATCAGGAAAAGATCCAGCAAGCAACACGTCTTTTGCTTGAAGGAATCGGCGAGGACCCGCAGCGCGAAGGCCTTCTTGAGACCCCCGCTCGTGTGGCTCGCATGTACGAGGAAATCTGCGGTGGCATGAACCAAGACCCTGCCGAGTACTTGTCCACCACGTTCGAGGTGTCTGATGGTGGCATGGTGGTTGAGCGCGACATCCCGTTCCATTCCCTGTGCGAACATCATCTTCTTCCGTTTGTGGGCAAGGCGCATATTGCCTACATGCCCAACGGTCGTGTGACGGGGCTTTCCAAGCTCGCCCGCACGGTGGAGGTGTATGCGCGCCGCCTGCAGCTGCAGGAGCGCCTGACCGCGCAGGTCGCCGACGCGCTGATGAAGGAGCTCGACGCTAAGGGCGCTCTCGTTATGATTGAGGCGGAGCACATGTGCATGTCCATGCGCGGCGTGCAGAAGCCGGGCACCCAGACGGTGACGCTGGTCAAACGCGGCGTATTCGAAACCGATCCTCAGCTTGTAGACGACTTCTTCCGCATGGTGCGGAGGTAGCGCGATGAATGCGGCGCCCATGGGGCCCTCGAACGGCGGTTGCGCGGCCGACGAGGATGCAAGCGCGGCGGCGCAGCGCCCGAACGGCGGATTTGCGAAGGATGCGCGAATGGATACGGTTGAAGCCGTTCGTTCTCACCCGCTTTATCAAAAGCATCTTGCTCGTCTGGCCGAGCTTGAGCGGGACAGGGCGTTTTGCCGGCATGGTATAGGCCACCTGCTTGACACGGCGCGCATCGCTTGGATTTTCAACTTGGAATACAACCTGGGTTTTCGCAAAGAAGTGGTCTACGCCTCCGCATTGATGCACGACATAGGCAAAGACGAACAGTACGAACGCGGCATTCCTCACGAAGAGGCAAGCGCGCGTATCGCGCATGAAATCCTGGACGATATGGGCGCGGCGTTTGACGAGGCGGAGCGTGACGCGATAGTGACGGCAATACGCGAGCACCGTCGACTTCCCGAAGGGGCATCTCTTCTGGGCACGATGCTCTACGATGCCGACAAGGCTTCGCGCACGTGTTTTGCATGCCCCGTGCGCGAGGACTGCTCGTGGTCTTCCGAGAAAATGAACTTGTCGGTACGCGTGTAAGGAGTGGCATTATGGATTGCATTTGCATCAAGGACCTGCAGGTTCACGCGAACCACGGCGTCTTGCCCGAGGAAAATGCGCTCGGCCAGCGCTTCGTGATTTCTGCGATGCTGTTCGTCGACCTTCGTCGTGCCGGGGAAAGCGATGCCATTGCCGATTCGGTGAACTATGCGGACGTGTGCTATCTGATTGATCGCTATACGCGCGAAAACACGTTTGATTTGCTGGAGCGCTTGGCGCAGGGCCTTTGCGACGAAATCCTGGCTGCGCATCCTTTGGTGGAGCGTGTTCGACTCGAGGTGAAAAAGCCGTGGGCGCCGATCGGTCTTCCATTGGACTACGTCTCGGTGTGTATAGAGCGTTCTCGCTAGCGCGAGGCGCTGGCTTTTTGCGGGGCGTCCTCCGCACGACGTCGCGCTCTTTCTCGAGGCGCTAGCCTCTCGCAAACCGCAGCCCTCTCCGGGTTTATCCCTCTCACGAGGTTGGCCCTCTCACGGGGTCGGCCTCCTCGCGAGACTTAGCTACCCCTCTCGCGAGGCCTTCATTTCTTCTTCCATGACTTCCTCGACGGGAATCCGTCGCTTCTTCAGAGGCAAGGCCTCGCTTACCACAATGCCCGCTCCGATGAGCGTAAATCCGATGACCATGAACGCGGTCACAATTTCGTGCAGGAACACAATAGAGAACAGCACGCCGAAGACGCTTTCGGTGGCGAGCAGAAGCGCTGCAGGGGCGGGAGGCACGTGTGCGAGACCGATGTTTTGCAGCGTGAGCGAGAGACAAGATGCGAACAGCGCCAGGTAGAGAATGCTGCCCAGCAGTTCGGGATTGCCGAGGGCTGCGGTATCGAGGGGCCCATCAATCACGAATGCTATGGCGGATCCGAGGATTCCCGCCACTATGAACTGCACGACGGTAAGGGTAATCGGGTCGCGTCCTACGGAAAGTTTTGCCATGAACGCAATATGCAAGCCCACGAATAGCGCGGAAAGCAGCGTGATGGCTTCTCCGAAGCCGAACGAGAACGATTCGAAGCCGTCGGCAAACGAGACGAATCCGACGCCGACCACGCAGAGCGCCATAGCGGCGATGTTGTAAATCGTGGGTCTGATGCGTGAGATGGCCCAGGCAAGAAACGGCACAAAGGCGCAATAGGTTCCGGTGAGAAACGCGCTCTTCGCTGCCGGTGTCGGTAAGGCCCGCGGTATTGAACACGAACTGCGCGGCGACGACAGGCCAAGGAACACGCCTGCTCCTAAGGTATCTCTGTCAAGGTTTTTGCGGACGCTTTTCCAGCATACGATAGCAAGCACGATGCCTGCTATGGAGAATCGCAGGCCCACAAGCCACAGGGGAGAGAACGTGTCCACGGCGTCTTTGATGACGACGGTGCCAAGCCCCCAAATGGCCGCGGCAAGCACCAACATGCATTTGTATACCCACAGCGGAATATGACGATGCTGGCGTTTTTTCGGCTGCGGGGCGGTGCTGCCCACATCCTCCCGAAGACGCGCCTTGGCGGCGGCGTGTTCTGTTGTGCGCGGGGCATTGTCCAGAGAGCGTTCTGAATGGGGGCATGCCACATCGGCAGAGTGCCCTGCTGCACGCAGTGCGTCGACCTCTTCGGGGGCAACGATTCGGTTGGTATGTACTGCATCTTTGTTCATGGCGCCATCGTATCGAAGGAGGCGCGGTTCGTCTACGGGCTGTTTCGCCCGAAGTTTCGCGTTTCTCGCGGTCTCTTCCGCTCCCCGTGGTCAAAGGGGTTGCGTATGGGGAAGATTCGCGACGGTTTCGTCGCTCCGTGGTCAAAGAAGGCCTATATGGGGAAAACGCAAACCGTTTACGGCCGAAAGCGCCGCTCGCGGAGCATGGAAGGAAGCGTGGCGCGTTTTTCGAAGGGCGAAAGGCTCGATTTACGAAATTCCAGGTCAGAAGGTTATACATTGCAGCCCTCTTTTGCATCGTGCTGCCGCTATTCTCCATATTCACCCTATTTGACCGCGGACGGCTCGCGGCGTCGTTCGTTTTCTCCATATTGATGCTGTTTGACCAAGGCTCGCGTACCGTGCGCATGCGCGACGTGCCGTGCCGCGTATTGCGCCACATGTGCGGCATGGCATGGCATGCGATTGGGCGCGTGGAGCGTCGAAAGCGAGGCCCGAGGCCGTGCTGGCCGGATTCCAAATCTGGTGCGTCCAACAGGAGCTGGGCGTCTGCCTGCGATGAATGGCTGCCTCCGAATTGTCGTGCACGGCGGTAATTGCACCCAAAAAACGCGACCAAAGGGTCGCGTTTTCAAATGAAGCATAATGTGCGGCACGAAGGAGCAAGCGGAGTTAGGACTTGAGGTTTCTCTGGGTCGGTTACGCCGGTGCTGCCGTTTCCGCTCCCAGAACTATCGGAATTGCCGCTGCCATTCCCGTTCCCGCTGCCGTTGCTTGACGAGGGGCCCAGGATACCGTGATGGTAATCGTGTCGCCCTTCTTGCCGGTGCCGGTCTGACTCTGACTGATGACTGCACCCTTTTCGACGGAATTGCTCGAGGTCTCAGAGACGTTGTAGCGGAAACCTGCGTCAGCGAGGGCACTTTGTGCCTGAGATTGGGTCATGCCTACAACGTTCGGGATGCTGATGGCCTTCTTATCGGGGTCTTGTCCTTTCGACACGGTGATGGTGACCGTTTCTCCCTTGCCGAGCTTGCCGCCATTAGGGGTCTGGCTCATGACCTCGCCCTCGGCGTATTCGTCGCTGTAGCTGCCCGTGGCGACGCTTACCGTGAAGCCTGCCTTCTCAAGAGTGCTCTTGGCGCTTGCCTGGTCGTAGCCTACGACGTTGGGAACCTCGATATCTTCGGGGCCGGTGGAAATCCAATATTTGACCGTGGTGCCCTTGTCAGCCTCTTTGCCAGCTGCGGGATCTTGCTTGCTCACCGTGTCGGCGTCGGCTTCGGATGCTTCGTTGCCTGCGTACTGCGGCGTGTATCCAGCGTCTTTAATGGCCTTTTCCGCTTGCTCGGCCGTCATGCCGCTTAGGTCGGGGATACTGCCCTTCTCCACGCCCTTAGAGATGACAATATTGACCTTGCCGCCTTTCTCGAGCGCGCTGTCTGCTCCGGGGTCCTGCTTGCACACGCGTCCTGCAACAACGTCGGCGCTGTACTCCTCGGTCACGTCTCCGACGACGTAGCCCGCGGCCTCAATCGCTTGTACGGCCGAATCTTGCGTTTGGCCTACGACGTTGGGCACTTTGGCTTCGCCGCCGATCAACGCCATGGCGACGGCCGCGATGGCGATGATGCCCGCAATGAGGCCGATGACGATGCCGACGGTCTTCTTGTGGGACTTTTTCTCCGACTCATCGTTCATGCGGAAGCTCGTTGCCTGTTGCATCGGGCCGGAATTGCCAGGGGTAAGCGGCTGCATGACCGCCGTGCCCCCTTCGGCACCCATGATTGCGGGAGCAGTACCCATGACGCTGGTAGGTGCCGATGCTACGCCTGCGCCTGCGAGGTTAAGCGGGCGGCCCATGAGGAAGTCGTCCAGAGCGTGCTTCATATCGCGCACGGTCTGAAGCGATTAGCGGGGTTTTTCTCCATGGCTCATGATGATGGCCTCGAGGTCGGGGCTGATATCGGGCTTGACCTGGCTCGGGGGCAGCGGCGCTTCGTTAACTTGGCGCATGGCTACGCTTACGGCGTCGGGGCCGTCGAAGGGGAGCTGTCCAGTTGCGGCTTCGTAGAGCACGCAGCCGAGGGAGTACATGTCGCTTGCTCCATCAAGCTCTTTGCCCTGGGCCTGTTCGGGAGAGATGTAATGGGCGGTGCCGAGCACGCTGGAGGTCTTGGCCTTCACGCTGTTTTTAGCGCGTGCGATGCCGAAGTCCATGACCTTCACGTTGCCGTCAGGCTGCACCATGATGTTTTGCGGCTTGATGTCGCGGTGCATGATGTCTTGGCCGTGGGCGACGGAAAGCGCCTGGCAGACCTGACTGCCGATTTCGGCTACCTTGCGCTGGTTGATTGCGCCGCGCTGCTGAACGGCGGTCTTCAGGTCGGTGCCGCGCACGTATTCCATGACGATGAAATACGTGCCGCCATCCTGGCCCCAGTCGTATACGTTGACGATGTAGGGGCTCTGCAGATTTGCCGCCGAAGCCGCCTCCTGTTTGAAGCGGGCGGTGAATTCGGGGTCTGCTGCGTACTGTGGCAGCATGACCTTGACTGCCACCGTGCGGCCGAGGACCTGGTCTTGCGCTTTATATACCTCGGCCATGCCTCCTATACCGATGCGTTCGGTAATCTTGTACCGCTCGTTGAACACCCTTCCTATCACGTTTCTCTCCTCTATGTTCGTCTCGTTGCCTATTTGCTCCATTTAAACTGTGTTCCGGCTCCGAAGCGCGCATGCGCATGGTGATCGGTAAAACAGCAATCGTACCTCACTTAGAGCAGCCCCTGTACCTGCAGTGCCGATTCGAGCACTTTTTTGGCGCGGGGACTTGCCAGCCCAGCCTCATCGTTGCCGTGGACACCCTCCTCGATTGCAACGGCTACTACGACGCTGGGATTGTCTGCAGGCGCGAAGCCCACGAACCAGCTGTCGTTGTACTCCTTGTTCGTCTCGGCGGTGCCGGTCTTGCCGGCCACTTTGATGCCGCTGATGGCGGCTTCGTAGCCGGTGCCGTTTTCCACGACTCCGATCATCATATCGGTGATCGAGTCGGCGGTCTGCTTGCTCATAACGGTTCCATAGGCTTTTGCGCTTGCGGTGAATGAGCGCTCACCCTTGGAATTGTAGACCCCCTCTACGAAATACGGAGTTTCGAGCACGCCGTCGTTGGCGATGGCGGAAGCCACCATAGCCATCTGCATGACGGTTGCCTGCGGACCTGCCGGGCTTTCGTGCTGTCCGACGGGCTGGCCGCAAGCTGCCCATGCCGTTTCCCATTCGGTCATCTCTTCGGGATCGGGCATGAGGCTGGTGTAGAGCGGCAGCTCGAAATCGTCGATGGCTTTGTTGAAGCCGAACTTTTCGGCGGTTTCAACCAAAAGGTTCGAACCGACCTTCTCGGCGCCCAACGCGCCAAAGGCCGTGTTGGAGGAAACCTCCGTCGCACGTTTGAGCGTGATGGTTCCGTAGCCGATGTCGTTTGCATTGGAAAGTTCGCCGTTGCCGATGGTGGCGAACGCGGGAGATTCAACCTGCGTGCTCTCGGTTGCAAGACCGTTTTCGAGCAGCGCCGCAAGCGTGACGAGCTTGAACGTGGAGCCCGGTGCATACAGCGCATTGGTCGCGCGGTTGATGAGAGCGCCGCCCGAAGAATCGGAGCCGCTCGATGCCTCGGCAAGCAGCGATTCGACGTCTGCGTTAGAGTACGTGGGCGAGCTGGCCAGGGCAAGCACGGCGCCCGTGTTGGGATTCATCACGACGACTGCGCCCTTATAGCCCGCGAGCACCTCTTCGGCGGCCCGCTGAATCTTGGAGTTCAGGGTGAGTGCCACGTCGTTGCCCGGCGTGTTGATGCCGGCGAGGTAGTTCACCACGTCGGACCAGCTGGCGAAATTCTCCTGGCCTTTAAGCGTGTCATTCATGGACTGCTCGATGCCCGAGAGGCCGTATTGCTGGGAGTAATAGCCCACAACATGGCTTGCCAGGCTGCCTTGCGGATACGTGCGGGCATAGGTTCCGTCTTCTTGCTGAACGCTTTCTGCCAAGACCACGCCGTCGCAGGTGCTAATGGAACCGCGCTCCGTCTTAGCCTCTTTGTACAGCGTGTGGTTGTTGCCGGGGTAGTTCTGATATTCGTCTGCCATGAACACCATGACATAGGTGAGGTTGGCAACCAGAAGGGCGAAAAGCAGGGCGAAGGCCATCATGGTGGACGTGAGGCGGCGGCCAAGGGCGACGCGGCCCAAGACGCTCGAGTCGTTCGCTCCGCGCGTGGTGCCGTGTGCGCCGATGGCGCGCATGCGTCCCGTGCCGTCTTTCATTTCGGAATTGATACCCGTGCCTTCGTCGCCGCAGCGCAGCAGCAGTCCGATGCCGATGAAGCTTGCCAGAAGCGAGGAGCCGCCCTGGCTGATGAAAGGAAGCGTGAGGCCGGTCAAGGGGATGAGGCGGGTTACGCCGCCGACGATGAAGAAGGCCTGCAGCACGATGGTCACGGTATCGCCGACTGCGACGAACGAGCTCACGTCGCTTTTTGCGCGTGCTGCCGTTGCGAAGCCGCGTATGGCAAGGCACAGGAACAGCAGCAAGACCGCCGCGCCGCCCAGAAGGCCGGTTTCTTCGGCGATGGCGGCGAAGATGAAGTCGGATTCCACGACGGGGATGTTTTCGGCAAGGCCGTTGCCCACGCCGACGCCCAGCATGCCGCCGTCTGCCAGCGAATAGATGGACTGGCAGAGCTGGTAGCCTGTATTCATGGCGTCGGAGAAAGGATCGAGCCAGGTGTTCACGCGAATCTGAATGTGGCCAAATGCTGCATACAGGATGACGCAGCCAAGGGCCGCCAAGCCGAACCCCACGACGAGGAACATCTTCTTGCCGCTTGCAACGTAGAGCATGGTGAGGAAGAGCACGAAGCACACAAGCGCGCTGCCGAGGTCTTTTTCGAACACAGCGATGGAGAACGAGATGCCCCACATGACGAGCAGCGGTCCGAGCGTTGCAGCATCAGGCAGGTAGAAGCGGCCTACGCGCACGGTAAACACCGAAAGCATCTCGCGATTTTGTGCGAGGTAGGACGCCAGGAAGATGACGATGCATACCTTGGCGATTTCGCCCGGCTGGAAGCTGAAGCTTCCGATTTTGATCCAAATGCGGCTGCCAAGAACCTCCTGGCCAATGCCGGGAAGCATGGGCATGAGCAGCAGCACGATGCCCACGATCATGAACGTGTATTTATACCGTGCGAGCTTATCGAGGTTGCGGACAATGGCTAGGGTGGCAACCATGAGGACGATTCCCAGGAAAAGCCACATGACCTGGCGTATTGCCAGGTCTGGAGCCAGTCTTGTGACGAATGCGATGCCAATGCCGGACAAGCCGAACACGATGGGCATGATGGCCGGGTCGGCGTTTTTCGCGAAGAATCGCGTGGCGATATGCGCAACGATGAAGGCCCCGAACAGGCCGAGGGGCACTGCCAGCGTCTCAAACGAGAGGGCTGTGTCCTGCTTTACCAGCACCATCGAGAAAAGCAGGATGACAAACGGTGCCGCAAGGCACAGGAGCAGAAGCTCCGTATTACGACGCGTCATTGTTCGTCACCGCCTTCGTTTTCCTGAGTGCGTTCGGAGGCTGAGGAAGCCTCCTTCTGGGGGTTGGTCGTTTTTTCGTTGGTCGTCGCCGACGCGGAAGAATTCTTGTCTTTTTCGCTTTCGCCCTCGGGCGTTGCAGACTGCTTATGTTCTTCGATTTGCTTTTTCCAGGTTTCGACGAGCGCGTCTGCGTCTGCGACGGAGTCTACGCGTATCCCGTCTTTCAGGCGCTCGGAAACATTGGCAGGAATGTTGTCCAATTCTTCGACGGCAAGCCCAGTGTCGTGGTCGAACGTGGAAAGTGAGATGCCCATGACGGCCCCTGGCATTCCTCGGTACACCGTGACGTTTCCGTCTTGCTCGCCCAGAAACGCGGTGTGGTTCAAATACGCCAGAGAGCCGCCGATGCCGCCCGCAAGTACTAGGACGAGGGCGATAGCTGCAATGATGGCGCCGATTCTTCCCTTAATCGTCTCTTTCTTGATAATGGCTTCGGCGTTCGAGGGGGCGTCGACCACGATGGCGGTTACGTTGTCGTGCCCGCCAGCCGTGATGGCTTCGTTGACGAGCGCGGCGGCGCAGCGCTGGGGGTCTTTCACACGAGCCAGGATGCTTTCCAACAAAGGATCGTCGACCATGCCCGATAGTCCGTCGGAGCACAAAAGCAGGCGGTCGCCCGCACTGACGTTCATTTCGTATATGTCGGGAAGCGTCGAGGGGTCGCTGCCCAAGGCGCGCGTTATGACGCTGCGCTGCGGGTGGGTTTTGGCCTCTTCAGGCGTGATCTGACCAGAATCGATGAGATCGGCCATAAGAGAATGATCGCGAGTGATGCGCTGCAGGGTTCCTTCATGCAAAAGATAGGCTCGTGAGTCGCCAACCTGGGCGATGACCAGCCGTTTTCCGGAGAGCATGGCAGCGGTCATGGTGGTGCCCATGCCTTTGCGGCCGATGCCTTCGTGGACGGCACGAATAATGGCGTGGTTTGCTGCGACGACGGCGCGTGCCGATCGTCTCCATCGGGGTCTCGGGGGCGTTCGCCACAAGCGTTTGAATGGCTATTTCGCTGGCGACCTCTCCCGCGGCGTGCCCGCCCATGCCGTCGGCTACGGCATAAAGGGGAGGGTTCACGGCAAGGCTGTCTTCGTTATGCTCGCGCACCAGGCCTACGTCAGTGCGCGAACCGTAAGAGGGAAGGGCGCCTTTGGCGTGCCTTCCCCGGATATGTTTATGTTCTTTTGCGGCGGCCACTATTCGTACCTCACGCGGATGGCGACATCGCCAACATTGACGACGTCGTTGTTTTTCAACACGGTAGGCTCGGCGATGCGGCGACCGTTGACCGCGGTGCCGTTGGTGGAGCCGAGGTCTTCGACGAAGAGGTTAGCCCCCATGATGCTGAATCGAGCATGACGGGCCGAAACGTAGCTTGCGCCGATGACGATGTCTGCACCAGGAGCGCGGCCGACGATGATGGGGCCGCGAACGGACATTTTCACGCCACGAAGCTCCTTGGGGCCGCGCTCTACCGAGATGCCCCAGCTCTTTTCTTTCTTACGCTGTCCTTTGACCAGACCGATGCCCGTTTTCATGAGGGCGAACAGGAACAGGTACAGTAGCGCGACGAAAAGAAGGCGTCCCGCAAGAAGAATGACGTCGATCACGAATTGCTCCTATCGCATGGAAAACACGAACTCGGTCATGCCGAGCGTGATGCGGTCGCCGTCGGCAAGGCCGCGTCGGGTGATGGGCATGCCGTTGACCAGGGTTCCGTTGGTTGATCCGAGGTCGGTGACAACCCAGACGCCCTGAGGCTCGAAGGCAATCTGCGCATGCTGACGACTTACGTTGAGGTCGTTCAGGATGATGTCGTTGCTGGTTTCGCGGCCGATAAGGATTCGGCTTGTAGCCAGGTCGTACGAACGGTTGGATGCGATGTCGATAAGGTGCGCGCGTACAGCGCCTGCATGAGGCACGGCGTTCGCCTGGGCTGCTCCGGCCGTGAATGCGACCGTGTGGGGCGCGGCGCCATATGCGGGCGCAGGCGCCTGCTGCATGCCGGGGTACGCACCGTAAGGCTGGCCCTGCTGCGCATAGGCGTATGCGTTGCCCGGCTGCATGCCCATGCCCATCGGGGGGTATGCGGGGTTCGGCGCGGGATATGCCCCCATGCCCTGGGGAGCATAGCCGTACTGCTGGGCAGGAAATTCGGGTTGGACGGCGGCGTGTTCCGGATGGTGGGGGTTGTGCTGGCGGGCTGCGCCGGCTTCGACGCCAGGCGCCACATTCGTGTCGGGCGTTGCTGCGCGAGCACCTTCGGCCTGGGCGGGATCGAAAGAAGCCGCCTTTTCTTCGCCGGCGGCGTTCGGCATGGATGCCGCTGCGGCCTGTTCTTGGTCGCCTTCGTCCGCTTTGCGGTAGTCTTCGAAGTTCTTGCTGTCGAAGGTGTATTCGCCGTAATTGAGCGAGTAGTCTATTTCGTCTTCAGGGACGTAGGGCAGCGGAGGCTTTGCCGCGGGCTGCGGCTGAGCGTGCTGCGCAACGCTCTGTGCTGTCGGAATTTCCTCGCCGAAGATCTGCTGGCCATAATCGCCGCCGGCGCTTGGCGCGAAGGGGTCTGCAGCCTGGGGCTGCTGAATGGGAGGGACCTGCATCGGCTGAGGTTGGGCAGGGCGCTGCTGCGCATAGGCGGGATTGCCGTATGCGGCGGCCTGGGGGACAGGCGCGGGCTTTGCGCCGCCCATGCCGTAACGCTGCATTTCCTCGGCGCGAAGCTGCTCCACGATCGGGGCGCTTACCACTTCGGCGATGATGTCGAACTTGCCATGCTTCAGACCGTCGTCCACGATGAAGCGAACCAGGGGATGACCGTCCATGGCCAAGCCGTCTGCGCTTGCGGTTGCGGCGAGGCGGGTTTCGCATTCGCCTGCCAAAGTGGGATAGAAGCCGAAGAGGCGCTGGTCGTCGTCAGGATTGACAAGGACGGTGTAGAGCGTGGGCGCATACTGCTTACCGGCGCTGACCACCTTTTCGCGGCGCATCTGCTTTTCGGCTTTTTTCATAATCTGAACGGGGGAGATGGGCGATTTCTGCATCTTGCCGGCGGCACCTTCGAAGGTGTCTTCCATCTTTCCCTCGAACTTAGAGAAGAATCCCATGGCGACTCAAGCCTTTCTGCGGTTATGGTTCGTGAGCTCAAGACATATATAATAATCATCCTATTGTAAATGAAAGGCTGCATGGCGTGCAAAATCTTATCTTGAACAGATATCGTCCGCTCGAGATTGCGGGCAGCGGCGGGTTCGCGACCGTGCAGGTTGCATGGGACACGCGCATCCAGCGCCGCGTGGCCATCAAGTGTCTCCGTCTTGACACGTTCGGGCAGGCGGCAACGCCTTCTACGCCTCGCGATATCCCAGGTCTTGACGAGGCGCGTACGGCGGCCATGCTATCCGATTCGCATATCGTTGGCGTGTACGATTTCGAGATAGAAGGTCCCATGGCCTACCTCATCATGGAGTATGTCGACGGCGTGACGCTGACCGAGCTCATGCGCGAAGAGGGTGGTGCGCTTTCCCTCGACGTGGTGACCTGCGTGTTCGAGGCCGTAGCCCATGCGCTCGAGGTCGCTCATGACAATCAGGTCCTACACTTGGACATCAAGCCCGACAACGTGCTCATAAACAGGCAGGGTCAGGTGAAAGTGACCGATTTCGGTCTGGCCCAGCTTTCCCACGAGGCCGGGTTCGGCCAGGCGTCGGGAGGAACCATAGGATACATGCCCCTCGAGCAGATGCGTCTTGAGGCGCCCGACGTGCGCACCGACGAATGGGCCCTTGCTTCGCTGACGTACCAGATGCTCACAGGATACAATCCTTTTCTCGCGCGCGACCTCGCTTCGGCCCAACGTGCGATCGAGGATGCTGAGATAGTCATTCCCTCTCTTGCGCGCGGCGACGTGGACGAAGAGGTGGACGAAGCCGTCTTCGGCGCATTGGCAATCGATCGGGAAGACCGGTTCGAGTCCGTTTCGCTGTTTGCCGATGCGATGATGCCTCATCTGGGCAGTGCTCGCAGGGGCGCTCGAGAGCTTGCGGCCATCGTGGGGGAAGCGTGCGATGATGAAGAGGAAATCGAGGATGGCACCGAGACCATGCCCGCCGTCGTGCGCGCCCGCGCGGGTCTTGCCGAGCGTCTGCGCGGCGGCGCAGGGGAGGTCGTCGGTGGCATTTGGTCGGCTCTCGCATGCGGGGCGTCGGTCCGGATCGGCCTGTCCCATGCCGATCTGGCGTCGCTGTTCGGGGGTTCGGCCGATGTGGGCGCATGGGCCATGGCTATCTCTGTTGCGGTGGTCGGCGGCTTGTTCCCCCGCATTGGCGCCGTGCTTGCGCTTGTTTCGCTTACTGCCGGCATGGCGGCAAGCGGATCATATGTGGTTGCCGCTTTATTCGCCGCGGTTGCTGCGGCGTGGTTTTTCACGTGCGGGCGCTTGAGCAAGGCGGCTGCGGTTGCCGGCTCTTCGGTTGCGGCGCTCTCTCTGATGGGGGCCTTGGCGATTCTTCCTCTGCTTTCAGGGCTGTGCCTGCGTGTGCGAGATGCGTTTGGTACGACGCTGTTCGGCATCGTGGCGGCCCTCTTGCTTTCGTATTGCGGCATGGGGTCGTTCACGGGCGGCGGGTTGTTTGTGCCAGGGTCGCTTGCGGGCGGCGCGGAACAGGGAGTCATTGCCCAGCTGTCTAATCCTTCAGTGTGGGTTGTGGCCGCATCCTGGCTTGCCGCGGCGGCGGCGGGCGCTTTGCTTTGTTCGCGCGGCGGCAGGGCGCTGCCTGCGCTCGGCATGGCTTTGTCTGCGGCAATCTTGGTGTTCGGGTTGATGACGCGCGCTTTTATTGAAAGCGGGCTTGTTTCCTGGGTGCCCGATCCGGCCGATATTGCCGTGGTGATTGTATTTGGGCTTGCGGCGGCGGGAATTGCCGCATGGCTTGGCGCCCCTACGCGCTCCAGCTTGCTTCGACGAGCCCAAGCAGGTTTGAACAGATTCCATCGGAAGGATATACGCGTGATTGACGATAATCTTCAAAACGGCCCAGGGGCAAGCAGAGGGGATGCCGAAAGCCCAGGTGCTGGCGGCAACAATGCGGCAGCCGGCGGCAATGGCGGATCAACCGAAGGCGCGTGTGTGGTAGGCGAATCGCGCCGCGTCATCGACGACGCTCAGCTCAAGCGCATGATGAAAGCGTCTAAAGGCACGTTCTTCCAGCGGAACGCCTACCAGGCGGTCACGCTGGTGTTGATTGCGATTAATGTGGTCGTGTACGCGGTTGAAGTGTTTCTGTCGGGGTTCAGCTTCGACATCTCTTCGCGGGTGCTCATTGGCATGGGGGCAATGTATCCGCCGCTCGTGCAGTCGGCAGCTGACCTGTATAGATTCGTCACGCCCATGTTTTTGCACCTCGACCTGATGCATCTTGCCTTCAACATGGTGGCGCTCTATAGCGTGGGCGCTTTGCTCGAGCAGGTGCTGGGCAAGGCGAACTTCGTGCTGCTGTATTTCATTGGCGGCATTACCGGCAATGCTGTCTCGTATCTTGCCGGCATAGCCGACGGCGGGATGACGGTGTCGGCCGGCGCGTCCACGAGCGTGTTCGGCCTGTTTGTGGCGACGGCGCTTCTGGGCGTGCTGCATCGCGAGGGCCGCGAATTTTTCGCTGAATACAGCAAGGGCATGTGGGGCGTGATTGCGGCTAATGTGGCGTATTCGTTCTTGGTGCCGGGCACGCGGCCATTTGGGCGGCGCGCTCGGCGGAGCCATCGCCATGCTCATGGTGCCCGAGCCCGGGCTGCGCGTGCCCAATGCCGTGCGCATTGTGATGGCGGTTGCCTGGGTGGCGTTTTTGGGATGGATGCTGATGAGCAACGGGTTGATTTTCGCCTAAGGGTTCCGTTTACGCACCGTGCGGTATCAAAGAGAGGGAGGCCTCATGAACTATCGTCGTTTGGGCAAGACCGATTTGATGGTGAGCGAAATAGGCTTTGGCGCCGAATGGATGGAAGACAAGCCGGTCGAAGAAGTGGTGGAGATTACGCACCGCTTCGCCGCCGCAGGCGTGAATATATTGGATTGTTGGATGCCGAATCCTGAGGTCAGAAGCGCGTTGGGAGAGGGCATTAGAGGACAGCGCGACCACTGGATCATTCAGGGCCATATTGGGGCGACGCGGCAGGACGGCCAGTATGTTCGCACGCGCGACATGGACAAGGTTCGTCCGGCGTTCGAGGATTTGCTTGCGCGTTTGGGAACCGACCATGTGGAGCTCGGCATGATTCACTACGTGGACGATGCGGAGGAGTTCAAGCGGGTCGTCAACGGCGAGTTCATGGCTTACGTGCGCGAATTGAAGGCGACGGGCGCGATTGTGCATGTGGGTCTTTCGACGCACAACCCGGACGTGGCGCTGCTTGCCGCTTGTCAGGGCGAAATCGAAGCCATTATGTTCAGTGTGAACCCTGTTGATATGACGCCCGCCTGAAAACCTCGATGAGATGTTCAGCGAATACGACGAAGAACTTGAGGGCATGGAGCCCGTCGCGCCGAGCTGTACGCGACGTGCGAGCGCGAAGACGTGGGGATAACGGTGATGAAAGGCTATGCGGGCGGCCGTCTTCTTCCGCGGAGACATCTCCGTTCGGCGTGGCGCTTACGCCCGTGCAGTGCATTCATTACGCGCTGACGCGCCCCGCTGCCGCTAGCGTCATGGTGGGCGTGACGACGTTGGAGCACGTTGACGATGCGCTCGCTTACGAGCAATCAAGCGAAGAGGAGCGCGACTATGCGAGCGTGCTTGCCGGCGCCCCGCGCCACGCTTATTACGGGCAGTGCACCTACTGCGGGCATTGCGCGCCGTGCGTATCGGGTATCAACATTGCGCTGGTGAACAAGTTCTATGACCTTGCCGTCATGCAGGACGAGGTGTCGGCATCCGTGCAAGCGCACTATGAGGCGTTGGGCGAGACGGCGTCTTCGTGCATTGCGTGCGAGGAATGCGAGGCGCGCTGCCCCTTCGGCGTGCCTATTGCCAAGCGCATGGCACGGGCCGAAGAGCTGTTCGGGCGCTAGCGCGGAGTTGCGCTTTGGAATTTGGCTGTCGGTCTTTGGATATTGTGGTCCGACGATGCGGGCTGGCGTTGCGCGCGGTGTCATCATGTGCGGCCATGATGGGTGTCGCGTACGCTTGTTAGCGTAAAGACGCGTTTCATTGCGGGCGTTTTCCCTGAACGTTGTTCGAAATGCTAGAGTCTACGGCGCCGTAATTTGGCGTATGGCGATGCGTTGCTTGCAGTCAAGGGCGCTGCAGGGCGTTTTCTGCCGTCATACCGGCGGTCAATTTGGTGCGGTTGTGCGACTTCTTGCGCGAGCACGGTGCTTTTTTATCGAATTTTGCACGATACGTACCAACGGGACGACGCGATAAATGCTGCGCATACAAATTAATCTACGAATTGAAAGAATCTGTTGATTAATTTGATGCTCATAGCGTTGCCTTATTGGAAAATGCGTGCCTGTTGATACGTTTCGGGTGTTTTTCGAGTCCGGAACGCTGTCGAGCCGCATTTTGGATGCAAGGCGTGGTGCTGACTGCTCAAAATTTACTTTCGGCGCCCTGTTCGCCGATTTGCCATGGACTCGGAAAGGGTTGTGATGCTGGGCATTCTTCTGATGAACACGGGTACGCCCGACGAACCGACGCCTGAGGCCATAAGGCCGTACTTGAAGGAATTTCTTTCCGACCGCAACGTCGTGGATATGCCGGCGTTTCTGTGGCAGCCTATTTTGAATTTTTTCGTTCTGCCGAATCGTCCGAAGAAAACCGCCGCTCGTTATCAGGCGTTTTGGACTCCCCAGGGCAGTCCTTTCTTGTTGGACTCTCGAAAACAATGCGAAGAGCTGGAAAGGCGAATTGGGGAACTGCTCGGCGAGACCGTCGCGGTGCGGCTGGGAATGCGCTACGGGAATCCCTCCATCGAAGCAGGGCTGCATGAATTGCGCGACGCCGGGGCCGATCGTATCGTGGGCCTGCCGCTGTATCCGCAGCATACACGCGCGTGCGCGGGCACGTGCCATGAGGAATTCTGTCGGCAGATGGGGCGTATCGCTCCAGGGGACGACCAGTGGACTTTCGTCGACGAATATTGGAACGCCCCTGGGTATATAGAGGCGCTGGCCAAATCGGTTCTTCGCTCGTGGCTTCCTCGAGCCTTGCCGTCTTCGAAGCTGGTCGTTTCGTTTCATTCGGTTCCCATCTCGTTCGCAAAGCGCGGAGACACTTACGTTGAAACGACGCGAAAGACTGCGGAACGTTTGGCAGGGGTTCTTGGCATGGATGACGAAGGCGTGCTGGTGACGTATCAATCGCGGTTCGACAATAGGAAATGGCAGGGCCCCATGCTGGTTCCCGAGTTGGAGCGTTTGGCATGCGATGGCGTGGACGATGTTGCCGTGGTCTGTCCTGGCTTTGCTGTGGATTGCATCGAAACGTCGTTCGAGGTGGCCGAAGAGGCTGCCGATGCGTATTACGCGGCCGCACGTGCTGCAGGCCTTGCCGATGCCCATTTTACATACATTCCTGCCCTTGGCGCCGACGATGCTTGCATGGACGCGCTTGCCCATCTTGTTGCCAGGTATTCCTAGCTTTTTGGGGCACGGCAAGCAGGAAAGCAATTCGGGCCGCCGCAGCCGAAAGACTGCAGCGGCCCGAAGGGGAGGGCTGTGTTCGAGCGCCGCGAGACCCATTGACACGCGGATTCAACGAAGCGACGTCTCGGTTGAGTGCTTACCATTCTCCGGCGGGAAGCTTCTTGCTCAGCAGATATCCGAATGTTGTGCATGCGCCGCCAAGGTTGATTCCCGGTACCTTGTAGTCGTAGACATCGCCGTACATGTCTCCGACTACCGTACTCACGCCGTGCAAACCGGGGATGGGGTCGTTGTTCGAATCATATACATGAGCGAAGGCGGCGCGGAGGTGATACGTTCTTACGGGGCCGATGATGCCGGGCTGGCGGTGAGCCGAGGCATTTTCGATTCCGACGATAATGGGGTCACGTCCGCTGAAGTTCCGTCATGCGGATCTCTTGCGGAAAGATTCGGGTTGACCGAGCGCGAAGCGGAAATCCTGGAGTTGGTTGCTATGGGGCGTAGCGCTCAATATATTGCTGACGATTTGACAATCTCCTACAACACGGTGCGGACGCATATCAAACACGTGTATGAAAAGTTGAACATCCATTCGAAACAGGAGCTGATTGACCTTGTGCGCTTCGGGGCGTGACGGTACGGGGCGGTTTGATGCATCTGTACTTTTGCGCTTCACTTGACTTAGAGTTGGCTTAAAGTGCTTCAATGCGCATGGGCGAGCGAAGTTGCTTGTGGTTTGAAACGTCGATGAAGGGCCGATCATGAAAATCGCCGAAGTGAGCAAACGCTACGATATTTCTGCAGATACGCTGCGCTATTACGAGCGCGTGGGGTTGCTGCGTCGTGTTCCGCGGAATGCGTCGGGGGTTCGCGATTATGACGAAACGAGCTGCAACGCCGTCGAGTTTTTGAAATGCATGCGTTCGGCGGGCGTCTCGATCGAGGCGTTGATTGAATACATGGATTTGTTCGAGGAAGGGGATCAGACGGCTCCCGCAAGAAAGACTTTGCTCGAAGAACAGCGCGAACTGGTTCGCGAGCGTATTGCCGCTCTGCAGGCGGGCCTCGATCGCCTTGATTATAAGATTTCTCATTACGAAACGGTGATTCGCGAAGCCGAGAAGGGAATGCGTCGCTAGATGAGTGAAATTTTAACCTGGGAAAACGTTGCATCTTCTCTCAATCCGCGTCTTCGTTACGGTCTTGCATTTTCGGGAGGGTGCGATTCGTCGTTTTTGCTGGCGGCGCTTGTGCGCGCTGGAATAGATGTGAAGGCCTATATGGTGATGACGGCGTTTCAGGCTCCGTTCGAGCTTGATGACGCGCAGCGCGTTGTGGAAGAAATCGGCGCGGAGTTCGAACTGATTCGGGCGGATATCCTTTCGCATGACGAAGTGTGCGCTAATCCGCCTGACCGATGCTACTGGTGCAAACGGTTTATTTTCGGGACGATCCTTGATGCAATGGAGCGCGACGGTCGCAAGATTCTGCTCGATGGAACGAATGCATCCGATGACCCTTCTCGACGTCCTGGTTTTCGCGCCTTGGCGGAATTGGGTGTTGTTTCGCCGTTGAGGGATGCAGGATTCAGCAAGGATTGCGTAAGAGCTGCGTCAAGGTTGATGGGACTTTCAACGGCAAACAAGCCAAATTTTTCTTGTTTTGCGACGAGGGTTCCCGCAGGAAACCGAATTGACCAGGCTGCTCTCGACCGGGTTGAAGAATCGCTTGGTTTGGGATAGGTTTGCTCAAACAATCGAGAAGGAATGGTATGGAGAAACGCGATTTACAACATCTTTTCGAGAGGGTGGCGGCGGGCGAGATGAGTCCGGCCGATGCTACGGCGCGCGTTCAGACCGAGCCGTTTCGTGATTTGGGCTATGCCAAGATAGACACGCAGCGTGGCATCCGCCAGGGCGTTTCCGAGGTGGTGTACGGGGCCGGAAAAAGCGCCGCGCAAATTGCCGGAATCATACAGGCGCTTCGTTCGTCCGGCCAGCGTCGTGTTATGGCAACGCGTGTCGATCGCGCCAAGGCCGATGAGGTTGCATCGCTGCTTTCCGAAAGGGATGCTGCCGAGTTCGTATACCACGAAGACGCCGAGATGGTTGTGGTGGGAGACGCTCCCGATCCCGATGGCAACGGATACGTGGTGGTTGCCGCCGCAGGCACAAGCGACCTGCGCGTTTCGGAAGAGGCGGCCCTTACGGCAGAGATGATGGGAAGTCGGGTTGTTCGTTTGTACGACGTAGGCGTGGCGGGCATACATAGGCTGCTTGCCCACGCCGATGAGATAGCGCGCGCCCGGGCGGTCGTGGCGGTTGCGGGAATGGAGGGCGCTCTTCCCAGCGTGATAGGGGGGATGGCATCGTGCCCCGTGATTGCGGTGCCGACAAGCGTTGGCTACGGCGCATCGTTCGGGGGAGTGACAGCCTTGCTTGCAATGCTGAATTCCTGCGCGAGCGGGGTTTCCGTGGTGAATATCGACAACGGATTTGGCGGTGGTTACCAGGCGGCCCTCATCGACCATACTTGATGCGGGATTGTTGCAGGACCGACGAAGGGTCTCTTGCCAAGATCAATGAAGACCGTTTCGGTCGGTAAGGGCAAGCGGATTTACGTTGCGTTGGAGAGGCCTGGTAGACGGCAAGAATTCTGAGAGAGAAACGAAGGAGTGCGAGCGGTGCAAACGCTGTATCTGGAGTGCAATTCGGGCATAAGCGGAGACATGGTGGTAGGAGCTCTTCTCGATCTTGGAGCGAACGAGGAAAAGCTCGAGGCTGTTTTGGGGAGCTTGCCCGTAGAGGGATTCGACGTGAGGGTCTCGCAGGTGTCCAAAGCGGGGCTTGATGCGCGATTTTGCGGTGCTTCTGGACGAAGCGCACGAAAACCACGATCACGATATGGCGTATCTGCACGGCGAGGGCGACAATCTCCACGACCACGACCACGACCACGACCACGACCACGACCACGACCACGACCACGACCACGACCACGACCACGACCACGACCACGACGACCACGACCACGACCACGACCACGACCACGACCACGACCACGACCACGACCACGACCACGACCACGACCACGACCACGACCACGACCACGACCACGACCACCGCGGTCTTGCCGAAATCTCCGCCGTCATAGAATCGGCCGACCTGTCCGAGCGCGCGCGGTGCACGGCGCTGCGCATCTTCGACATTCTTGCCACAGCCGAGGCCCAGGCTCATGGCGTGCCCATTGATCAGGTTCATTTCCACGAAGTAGGTGCGGTCGATTCTATCGTGGACATCGTCGCGGCGGCGGTATGCCTTGACGATTTGGGAATAGACGATGTCGTAATCACGGGGCTCGTCGAGGGCTGCGGCACCGTGCGCTGTCAGCATGGCGTTTTGCCCATTCCCGTTCCAGCGGTTGCGAACATCGTTGCAAACGAGGGGCTGCCCATAAGCATCTCGTCGGTGCGCGGCGAGCTTGTTACCCCTACAGGCGCCGCCATCGCTGCGGCGGTGCGTACGAAATCGGCTCTCCCGAGCGTTTCGTTATCAAAAAAGTCGGCATAGGCGCGGGCAAGCGTTCCTATGAGCGACCGAGTCTGGTGCGTGCCATGCTGATTGAAGAAGCTGGCACATCCGCCAGCTCTGCTGATGTGGCAACGCCGCACGGCGGTCCGTTCGTGTGGAAGCTTGAGACCGAAGTGGACGATTGCTCGGGTGAAGCGCTCGGGTACGCGATGGAGCGTCTATTCGCGGCAGGTGCGCGCGAGGCGCATTACGCCCCCGTGTTCATGAAGAAAAATCGTCCCGCATATCAGATTCAGGTTTTGTGCGCCGAAGGGGACATTGCCGTGCTTGAGCAGGTGCTCTTCGAGGAGACGACTACCATCGGCGTCCGTCGCACCCCCATGCAGCGCACCGTTCTTCCGCGAGAAATTGTGCCGATCGAGACGGCATTTGGCCCTATGCGCGCAAAGCGGGTTGTTCTCCCGGGCGGCGCCGTGCGTTTGTACCCCGAATACGAGGATGTCGCGCGAGTGTCGCGCGAGCGCAAGGTGACGTATCAGGAAGTGTATCGCGAAGCGCTCTGCTCCTGCTCAGCCGCTTCTTCAAGCTCGCTTTCGTAGAGCCAGACCCGTTTGTCGACGGACGTTTTCTGCGGGTCTTCCTTCGAGACGCCCGTTTCTTCGCGCGCCTCTTCGACGAGCTCTTCGAGAAGGGCTATCAACGGGGATTGGTCTTCTTCCATGACATAGCAGACGCCGCTTTCAATTATGTAGACGCCGTTGTTCCCTGAAGATTTATCTTGAACGCCTTCGGCGCGTTGGCTCGCCTGCGGTACTCCGGGGTCAAAATATCAGATTGTCGGATATCACGGGTTCGTGTGCGGGCTCGTCATTCCCGTTTTCGGTTAGGCTTGGGGCCTCTCGCGCAAGAATGAGTATGAGGGCCGCTACGCAGACTAGGGCGAACAACTCCGCTATTCCAATGGCGACCTTCGATGGTTTTGTCAGGTTTTCCATGGCGGCCTCCGTTTGTAGGGGTGCCCAGGCGTGTAAAGTGGCTTTATGATAACAGCTCATTTCAATGAGGAGCGGCCTTTCTGGCAAGCGATCGCCTCGACGGCGGCTCTCGGATGGGCGTTCTTGTGCGGCGGAATCACAAAATGGCAAAGGAGGGCGGCGTGCGTAGCAAAGAGCTGGCGGATTTTGCCGGCGTCACCGTTCGTGCACTTCGTCATTATCATCAGATGGGGCTTCTGCCCGAGCCTCCGCGTTCAGCGAATGGATACCGTTCGTATAGCGCGGGCGATATTGTGCGCGTGCTCCGCATTAAGCGCATGACTTCTTTGGGAATATCGTTGCAGCAAGTTGGCGAAATGCTCGAGGGGGAAGGCGCTGACGAAGATCTTTCGTTTACGGAGACGCTTGATGCCCTTGATGCGGAATTGACGCAGGAGATTGAGCGCCTGCAAGAGAAGCGTCGTGTTTTGGCGATGCTTCGAGAGCGTAACCTCGATCCGGACGTTCCCCTCGCATTCGGCGACCACGTTGCGCGCCTTCGTGACGCGGGCGCGAGTCAGCATTTGGTGGAAATGGAGCGTTCGGGCTTGCTCCTTGTCGATCGTTTTTTCGCATCCGGCTCCGAAGAAGCAGAAGCGGTTTCGCGTTTTTTCTCCCTTATCGCAGAGACAGATTCCGTGGAGACATACGTGTCGCTGAACGAAAGGATGCTTGCTCTTTCACCTGCTTCGTCTGAGGGAGAGCGTGAGAAGCTGGCCGACGAGTTTGTCGGATTCATGCTTCCCATTCTGATGGAGGGGAAAAGGCTGTATGGCTGGGAGCTTGGCGTCGATTCTGTTTTAGCGATGTCGAGCGCATGTGATTCGGGCGATTTTCACGCGGAGGGGGCTGGTCTTTCTCCATCGTTTCCTTCTTCTGAGTCTCAAGACCTTGATACGCTTATGGATATGTACGATCGCGAAACGTTGAATGAGGCGCAGGCCGAGGTGAACGACAGGGTCGTCAAGGGGCTTTTGGCTGCACTGGGGGGTTAGCAGGGCTGTTGTTGCGCGGCGCATGCACCGCTTGCGGGCGTCTGCGTTGTCCCTCTTTCTGGGGGATCGACTTGCTGCGCGAGTGCATCCGTTGATTGTGGTGGCTTCGTGAATGAGGTCCGTCGCCAATTGCATATGTTGACTATGACGCAACGTCATAGTTTTTCATGGGGTTCGAACAATCAAAGGACTTTTCTTCTGAAAGGGAGCAACCCCATGAGAAAACTTCGCGCTACGCTACCGTTCGTCGCATCGAGCTCTTTTTCGCTGCTTGGCAACTCGATTGCTGGCGTCGTCCTCCCGCTGGTACTTCTTGCGAAAACCGGGGACGCGCTTGCGGCGGGGGCCCTGGCCATCATATGCGCAATACCCCAAGTGCTTGCGGGGGTGTTCGGCGGCGCGTTGCTCGACCGCTTCAACAGGAGGGACCTTTCGGTTGTTTCCGACCTTATCTCGGCGGCTTCGATTGCTGCCTTGCCGATTATCGATGCAACCGTGGGCCTGTCGTTTGGGTGGTTCGTGGTCTGCGGTATTGTTGGCGCCGTGGGGGATATCCCCGGCATGACCGCACGCGACACACTTCTTCCCACTGTAATCGAGCACGACAAGCTTGACCTGCAGCGTTTCATGGGGGTTTCGCAATCCATCGATAACCTTGTGGTCATTGTCGGTCCCGCGATAGCCTCGATGGGCATGGGCTTTCTCGGCGCGGCGAACACGCTGTGGCTGACGGCGGCTCTTTCGTTCGTTGCTGCCATGATCACGCTGTTCGTTCCTCGCGCCGTGGGCATTCCCCCGAAGGCGGGGCATATACAGGGGGCTGGCCTTGTGCGCACCGCCGTTCAATCCACCAAGGAAGGTATGCGCGTGTTGTTTAAGAGCGATGCCGTGTTGCGTGCGTCGGTGGTTCTAGGCATGCTGATCGTCATTGTGATGGGGAGCTATCAGGGCATGGTCTTGCCGGTGTTTTTCACGCAGGAAAACGCCCCAACACTTCTGGGCTATGTGCTTTCGGCCATGTCCGTGGGCGCGTTGGTCGGTTCGCTCGGTTATGCGAAGTTTGCGTATGCCATGAAGCGCCGTACGTGGTATGCGGTTTCTTTCGTCGGCATGGCGATCGGCGTTGCGGCGCTTGGCTCGCTTGCTTCGTACGGGGTCATTTTGGCGGGAGCGGCCATGCTCGGCTTGTTCTCCGGCCCGGTGTCCGCTCTGTTCGGGTACTTCGTCTACGGCTTGATTCCCGACGAGCACCGCGGCGCCGCGCTGGGCACGCAGAACTCCATGCTTCTGGTTGTTGCCCCGATTGCTGTGTTTGCGACGTCCATCGTCATCGAAATTGTTGGCGTGGGAATGACTTCGCTTGTGCTGGCGCTTGGCTGGATCTTGCTGACCGTGTATGCGCTGGCGATGAAAGCCATGCGCGAGATTTAGTCCGGCATGGCGTTTCCGAGTTTGGCGGGAGGGTGAACGTATCGCAAAACAAACGAAACGTATCAAACGAGCCGTACGACGGCAGTGTTTATGACTCGTTTGACCTGAGATAATACCCTATAGTATAGAAATCGTAGAATAATCAACAATGAATACTAGTGTCTGCATTGGCGGGTTGATACACTTCGTGCATTTTGCGAGTCCGAAGGTCTTGGTTGGTGCATTTTAGGCTTGGCAAGTGTTGCCGAAAGCGAATTGCACAAGAAAACGCGGTGGGCGCAAGCGAAATCTGGCTGCGATACGGGCTCGCAGCCAGATTCGGGGAGGGTGATATCGGTTTACTGCCAGCGCCTCTCGGTTCCGACGCAGGCATTCGGTGGCAGCAGGGTCGAGCTGCCGCCACCGAAGATGTCTATGCCTTGAGGTATTCCGCGGCGTGCTTCATAGCCAAGCGGCCGGAGTTAATCGCCCACGAAGCCTGGCTACCGGGCGCGGTGGCAACGTCGTAGGAATCGCCGTACAGGCTGCCGGTGTCGCATCCGCCCACATAAAGGCCGGGGATGACGTTGTTGTCGTTGTCGAGTGCTTCGGCGTTTTCGGAAATCTCAAGTCCGCCAACGGTGGTGTAGTAGCCATCGGCGACTTCCAGGATATAGAAGGGCCCCTCTTCGACGGGATAGAGGTATTCTGCCGCCTTGCCGAAGTCGTCGTCGGCTCCGGCCTTACAGTATGCGTTGTAGGTGTCCACCGTTTCCTGCAGCGCAGCGGCATCGAGCCCGACCGATTCGGCGAGTTCCTTGATGCTGTCAGCCTTATGGCACGAATCGAGGCTTTCGAGCTGCTGGCGCGCTTCGGACATGGGAACGCCCGGGGTGCCGAAGGTGAACACGGTGCCGTATGGCCCGTTTTCCTCCCAGGATTTAGCTACGGGTTCCCATGTTCCCACGGCGTATGCGGATGAGTTCATCGCGTATGTAAATGCTGTCGAGTCGCAGTACCAATCGGTGAAAAAGGCGTTCAGGCGCATTCAAGCGGAGGAAAACGGAAATGTGCTTCTGGGGTCATCCTTGGGAATCATAGGTTTTCTGGGCAGGGGCTTTTTTGAGGGCTTTGAATCCGATAACCCAGGGATAACGCTTCATTACACGGAAATGAACGACATCCAGTGCGACGAGCATCTTCTCGAGGAAGATTTCGGGCTGGCGTTTTCCCTTGCTCCGTATCACTGCGATTTCGAGACGGTGGAGCTGTATTCGACGCCCGTGTGTCTTTGGGTCAACGAAGAAGACGAGCTTGGGAAGAAGGAGGTCATTTCTCTTTCCGACCTTGATGGGCGTTCGCTCGCCATGCCTGGCATCGGTTTCAAATGTTATTCAAACATCCTTGATCGATGCCGCGTGCAAGGCGTAACACCCAAGACCGTCCTGCAGTCGTCTGAGATGTTTTGGCTCTATAATTTCGCCTACGAAGGGCGAGGCCTTGCCTTCAGCGCGGAGCATCTCGGTCAACTACCGTTTTTCTCCGAGCGGGGCGTTCGCTGCATTCCCCTTGAGGGGGTTACGTGGCGTTTCGGGATTTCGTCGCTGCCGAAGCATCGGTTCACGGAGCCCGAGCGGCTTTTCAGGAAATACTGCATCGAGTACTTCGCCAGTCTTTCGAAGGATGACTCTGGCGTGAGATAACGCTTCTGGGTGGCTGGTGTGTTTGGAGGTTCAAGCGTCTGGAAACGATGCGCTCCAAATGCAATTCGGCGATGACTCAATGGGATGATATTTGCCATACTGGAAAGGTCGTTGTATTCGTTTCGCCGAAAGTAACCGATGGCGTGCGGCGATATGCGGGCGCTGAGAGGAAGGAGCCAGGATGTCAGTCTCGTTTTCAACGGGGGATCGCGAAGAGGCCGCTCTGGCCCAGCTCTCGCTTGACGATGCTCAAAAAGCCGAAAGAGGAATAGCCCTCGCATCGTCGGTTGTGGCCTACAAGGACCTGATGATGACGTATTCTTGTGCGGCCAAAATCGTGCGGACGAAGTTTGAGATTCTTGACGAAGAGTTCAGGATGCGCCGCCTGCGCAATCCCATACACTCCATCGACACACGCTTGAAAAGCACGGCGAGCATTATGGATAAGCTTCGAGCGAAGGGTCTAGAACCTACGGAGGAAAACATCATCGAACACGTGCGCGACGTGGCGGGCGTGCGCGTTGTCTGTTCGTACGTGGACGACATATACATGCTGGCCGAAGCGGTCGGGCGTCTTTCGGGGATTGAGGTTCTGGAAACGAAGGATTACATATCCCATCCGAAGCCAAGCGGATACCGATCGCTTCACCTGGTGCTTGACGTGCCGGTTTCTTTTTCTGATTACGAGCAAAAGGTGAAGGTGGAGGTGCAGATTCGTACCATCTCCATGGATTTCTGGGCGAGCTTGGAACATCAGCTTCAATATAAGCGCGGCCTTGACGACGAAGACGGCCTTGTCGCCGAACTTGCGCGCTGTGCCTCCGACATTGCGCGCACGGACGAAAGCATGATGGAAATACGCCGCAGAATAGAGGCGGAGGCTGACATGGACGGCCTGGACGTTCTTGCCGAACACGTGCGAAGGCTCGATCGGCCGTTTTAGGTTTTACGGACAGCTCATTGTTTTGCATTCGTACGCGGCGGCGCCTTCGGTGAAGATACCTCGTTTCTTACGCGATGCGCTCGATTTGCCGCAGGCGCGGTCTGCTTCCTGCGCTATGATGCGCAGCGAAAAAAGACGACAAGGCGGGATTTCGCGTGGCGGACGGATTCGCTTGCGCCGCATCCCGCGCCAGAGGTGATAGCATGCCGCGTTTCTTTCCCAATTCTACATTGGTCTTTTCCGGCCTAGGGTATGGCCCGGACGGCCCTTACCTGCAGATGAACGACCTTGAGGCGAAAAAGCAGATGCGCCTTCCTGTGCTAGGGCGCACGTTTACCATGAGAAAGCTCCCTCAGCGATACTGCATAGGCCCTTTCGACCTGAAGACATATGAATCTTCTGCGTGCGATTTGGCGGCGGAGCTTCCCGACGAATCCACGTACAAAGATGATATGTGTCCGGCGTGTCGCGAAAAGACGGGCTTCAATCCCGCGTTCTACAACGCGGAAAGCATCTCGCCTCAGCAGCGCGCTTACAACCTGACGCCGCATTTCGTATACATGGCGTATTTCTCGCCGGCGCATCTAAAAGTGGGCATTTCTTCAGAGACGCGCGGCATAGAGCGTCTGCTTGAGCAGGGTGCGCGCGTCGCCGGCATTCTTAAACGCTATCCTAATGCGGACGAAGCTCGGGCCCTGGAGGCGCATCTTTGCTCGCAGGACGGCATCCTGGAAACCATGCGCCTCGGCACGAAGAACAAACTGCTCAGCGAACCTTTCGACGCGCAAGCGGCAATAGAGTGCGTGTATGAAACGGCGCGCCGCTTCGATATAGAACCCGAATGCGGCGTGCTCGATTTGACGCCGTATTATTTCGGCAAGGTCGACGCGATTCCCGATCTTATTCAAGCTCCCGACGGAAGCCCTGAAGATGTTTGCGGGGGCCTCTGCGTCGGCATGATTGGCGGAACGCTCGCGTTTGAGCAAGAGGGCAACGTATTCGTTGTTCCGGTGAAGGATTGGGAGACGCACGCGGTCGAAATCACTGTGGGCGAGGTGCTGTGCGAATACGAATACGAGCCGCAGCAGATGGGATTGTGGTAATGGCGCGCGAAAACATGACGCTTGATGTGCTTGGGCAGGGTAAGGATGCGATTATTGCTTCGGTCGAATGCGAAGAGGTTTCGCTGCGCAAGCATATTCTGGATATGGGTCTCACGCCGGGAACAGAAGTGACGTTTGTCAAATGCGCCCCTATGGGCGATCCCATGGAGGTGCGCCTTCGCGGCTACGAGCTCACGCTTCGCAAGGAAGACGCCGCTCATATTTACGTGCGCGACGTGCATGATGCGCACGATGTCCGCCGCGTTAATCCTGGCCAGGCGCAGACCGACCATCCTGGCAAGGGCGAGTCGCGCTCTTTTCGCCCTCGGGCTACAGGTCGCGTTCATGCGGACGACGCTCCGCTCACCTTTGCACTTGCCGGTAACCAGAACTGTGGCAAAACCACGCTGTTCAACCAGCTGACGGGCTCGAACCAGCATGTGGGCAACTTTCCCGGTGTAACGGTCAGCCGTAAGGACGGGGCTATCCGCAAGCATGAAAACGCAATGGTAACCGATCTCCCGGGTATCTACTCGCTTTCTCCCTACACGGGCGAGGAAGTGGTGACGCGCGAATTCCTGCTGCGCGACAAGCCCGACGGAATTATCAACATCGTCGATGCGACAAACATAGAGCGCAACCTCTATCTGACGCTGCAGCTCATTGACCTGGATATTCCCATGGTGCTGGCGCTCAATATGATGGACGAAGTGAGCGCGAACGGCGGCACGATTGATATCAACGCGCTCGAGCGCGAGCTCGGAATTCCCGTGGTGCCCATTTCCGCCTCGAAAGGGGAAGGCATCGACGAGCTGGTGGAGCATGCGCTTCATGTCGCCCGCTTCGACGAACGTCCTGGCCGTCAAGACTTCTGCCGCCCCGACGCGGCCGACGGCGGTGCGCTGCACCGATGCATCCACGGTATTTCAGAGCTTGTCGAAGACCACGCTTCACGCATGAAGGTGCCCCTGCGTTTCGCCGCGACCAAGCTTGTCGAAGGCGATGCCCTGGTGCTTGAATCGTTGCATTTCGACGAAAACGAGAAAGATGCGATCGAGCGCATCATCGTTCAAATGGAGGAAGAAGGCGGAACCGATCGCATGGCGGCTCTTGCCGATATGCGCTTCCGTTTCATCGAGGACGCGTGTGACGCCACGGTGGTCAAGCCCGCGGTAAGCCGCGAGCACAAGCGCAGCATGGCGATCGACCGTGTGCTTACGGGCAAATTCACGGCCTTGCCCGTGTTTGTGCTGATCATGGCTGTGGTGTTCTGGTTGACGTTCGGCGTGTTCGGGGAGATTCTCAGCGGCTGGATGGATGCCGCCGTATCGTGGGTCACCGACCTCGTTGATGCGGGGCTTTCCGCCTGGGGTGTGAACGAAGTGGTGCATTCCCTGGTGATCGACGGTGCGTTCGCGGGCGTTGGGAGCGTCTTGAGCTTCCTGCCTATTATCGTGGTGCTGTTCTTTTTCCTGTCGTTGCTTGAGGAGACGGGCTCCATGGCGCGAGTGGCATTCGTGATGGACAAGCTGCTGCGCAGATCGGCCTTTCGGGCAGAAGCTTCGTCCCTATGCTGATTGGCTTCGGATGCTCGGTGCCCGCCATCATGGCGACGCGCACGCTTTCCGTCTGAGCATGACCGCAAGATGACGATCATGCTGACGCCGTTTATGAGCTGCTCGGCGAAGCTTCCTATCTACGCCCTGTTCACAGCGGTGTTTTTCCCCGAGCATGCAGCGCTTGTGATGGTGCTGCTGTACGTGATGGGAATGGTTGTGGGCGTGCTTGTGGCGCTGGTGCTCAAGCGCACGGCGTTTAAGGGCGATCCCGTGCCGTTCGTCATGGAGCTTCCCAACTACCGCCTGCCTTCTCTTGGCAACATGGGTCGCTTGGTGTGGGACAAGGCGAAAGATTTCATCACGCGCGCGTTTACGATTATCTTTTTGGCGTCGGTTGTCATCTGGTTCCTGCAGACGTTTGACATGCGCCTGAACGTGGTCGAGAACTCTGCGGATAGTCTGCTTGCCGCGCTCGGCGGGCTGATTTCTCCTGTGTTTGCCCCGCTCGGTTTTGCTGATTGGCGTGCGTCCACGGCGCTTGTCACGGGCTTTATCGCCAAGGAAAGCGTGGTCAGCACCCTGACCGTTCTGCTGGGCAGCGCTTCTGCCATTACAAGCCTGTTCACGCCGCTGACGGCGTTTGCCTTCCTGACGTTTGCGCTGCTCTATACGCCGTGCGTTGCCGCTATTGCTGCGGTGAAAAACGAACTTGGCATGAAGAGCGCTCTTATCGTGGCCGCCATGCAGTGCGGCGTGGCGTGGATCGTGGCGTTTATCGTGCGCCTGGCCGGCATGGCGCTCGGTTTGGGGTAGGCGTTCGCGCCGAATACGAAACGGCGGGTGTCGTCTTTCGGTTAGTTTCTTCTTGAAAGGTCGCGTGCGTATGCCGCGCAATATTTCACGAATTTGGCCTCTATGTCGCCGAGATGGTGGTCGGCGTTCCATGAAATGCCGATCTGCCATGGGAGCGTTTCGAAGGGAATGGAGACTGCCGGATTGTCATCCCCGCTGTAAAGCGTTGAGAACATATTGCTCACATGGGGGCATGTGAACGATACCCTGCCCGGTCTGCTGGCGTATTGGTAAAGCTGAGTCATCTCCGAGAACGCGTCGATGCGTTCAGGCCGAACGCCTTCTTCTTGGCATGCGTTTAGGAGCGATTCGTAATTCTTGAACAGTTTCCCAACGACGCCTATCTCATAGCCTTGCAGGTCGGCTATCGATATCGAATCTCTATGGGACAAGGGGTCTTTGGGGCTGACCCAGACCCACCGTTTGGTCGAATACAGGAGCTGCGTTTCGAATTGGGGGTCGAATGGCGCAATGGTGAACGCAAGCGAGCATTCTCCTCTTTCGAGCAGGTTGTCGCACGCGATATCGGGAGCCTCGCTGCAGTCGACGGAGATTCCGGGATTGACTGTTTCGAATTCCTTGATCATTTCGATACCGAAAAGTCCCATGACGCCTATAGAGGCCGCGCAGCGGATGGTCTTTTCTTCGAGAGCGCGTATTGCATCGAAGTCCTTCATGAGGGAGCATCTTGCCTCGGAGGATGTTTTGACGAATTCGTAGAACGCTTCACCGTAACGATTCGGCTTGCATGAAGGGGAGGTTTTGTCGTCGAAAAGTTCGACCCCCAGTTCATGCTCGAGGGAGTTCAGCGATTTTACCAGCCCTTGTCTCGATAGGAAGACATGCTTGGCCGCTTCTTGCGCATTTCTGTATTGGTAGAGCGCGGCGAAATACCGGAGCTGGTCGCTATTCACGGGGCCTCCTTGATGGGCGTGTTGCGTCAAGGCGCTGTCTTGAACCGTTGGTTTCGTTTTCATAACCAACGGTGGCATCCGACGCATTGTCGCACCTGCAGGCGCTTTTTACAATCGATTTATGCAGACGGCTTCGAACGGAGCATCTGCATGCACAGTCGTTTGATTCAAGGAGAAGGGCATGAAGAAAGGGAGCATGATGGGAAGGGCAGAAGGGATCTCTCGTCGCAATTTCGTTACAGGCGCCGTTTTGGCGGGATCGCTTGCGGCCGCTGGGATAGCGGGTTGCGCTCCGCAGAACAGTGCGGCGCAGGCAGGCGCCCCCACGGGATCGTCGTCTACCGAGAAAGACGATCCCTGGGCTATCGAAGAGCTCGGGGAGCCCTCTGAGACCATCTCGTGCGATTTGTGTGTCGTTGGCGGCGGCGGTACTGGCCTCGCTGCGGGAATTCAGGCTCAGCAGCTGGGCGTCGACGTTGTCGTGTTGGAGAAGAAAAACTCGACGGGAGGCTCGTTCATCGGGTCGGAGGGCTTGTTCGCGGTAGGCTCTCACTGGCAGGATGACGCCGGCGTGTCGTATTCTGTCGACGAGCTTGCCGAAGCGTGCTTTGACTATCATCACTGGATTCCTAATCCTGCTTTGTACAAGAATTTCTTCAAGCACACTGCCGATACGGTCGTATGGCTCGAAGACCTCGGGGTTGAGTTCGACCACGTGCAAAGCCTCGGAGACTCTCCTAATGCGTGGCACGTCTACAAGGGCGTTGGCTCGGAAGGCACGGGCGTTACGTTCATGAAGTCGTTTGGCGCAGCCGCTGAATCGGCGGGCGTTCGTATTGAAACTGGATGTTCGGGCAAGAAGATTCTCATGGAGGACGGTCAGGTGAAGGGCCTGCTCGCTGTCCGCGATAGCGGCGACGTGGTGAAGGTCGAGTGCAAAGCCGTCATTGTGGGAACGGGAGGTTGGGCGAACAGCCCCGAACTCATTAGGGAGCTGAACGGCTCCGACCCCGATCGCGTGACTGCCTCTGGCATGGACGGTCGCGATGGAGACGGCCTTAAGATGCTTAAAGATGTGGGCGCCGCCCTTGCTGCAGGGCCTGGAACCATGGCGACATACGGCCCTATTCTTCCGGGAACGACGTATGGAACGCAGCTTCAGGCAGCGACTTCGCTTGAGCCGCATCTGTGGGTTAACGAAAACGGGAGCCGTTTCGTTCGGGAGGACATGTTCTTAAAGAACTTCGCCTATGCGGGCAACGCCGTTCATAACCAGAAGAGGGCATTCACGGTATGCAATAAAGACATTATGGACCGCTACATGAACGACGGCGGCGATGTCGGAGTTGGCGTCTACGTTGTTGCCGGCGACCCCATGACGGATTTGGCCGAAGAACTGCCGAAGTTGCTCGAGTCGAACAGCGAGTATGTTTTTCAGGCAGATACGGTCGAAGAGCTTGCCGAACAGATGGGGATCGACCCCGAGAGCCTGGCGGCGACGCTCGAGTCGTACAACGCTCAATGCGAACAGGGCGTTGACACGGAATTCTTCAAGCCTGCGGAATATATGCGTCCCATACAGACGCCTCCGTTCTATGCTTTCGAGGTGTTCAATGGCTACTTCTGTACGGTTGGAGGCATTAGCGTGACGCCCGATGCCGAGGCCATGGACGACGAACGTAACGTCATTCCCGGGCTGTATGCTGGAGGATGCGATGCGGGCGGTTTGTATGGCGATACGTACGACGTTGCGTATTGTCCTGGTTCGTGCGCTTCGTGGGCCATCAATTCCGGTCGCCTGGCTGCAAAACATGCGGCTGCGTACCTGGGCTATGAGGTTGATTCTCTGTAGCCTTCAGCTTCTTCGTTCTTAATATTCTTTACTGACGCCGCACCGAACTCCCTCCTCGGTGCGGCTGTCGTTTTCTCGGCGGTCAATGACGTGGCACGGCGTCTATGGGTGCCTTCTACCGCCAATCAAACGGCCGTTGGAGTCTTCCTTGCTACGTTCATCGTGAAAATGCAATGGCATGCAGTACGCTTGTTTCCTGACTATAATGAGGAAGAAGGGGCGTTGTCGCGGGGCTTGCTTGATGGTCGAGTGGGGCGCGGCTTTGAATCGTCCGACGAACCCGACTGACGGAGCGTGCTGCCATGGCTTTTGTCGAATTTCGCGATGTGCGCAAGGTGTACACCATGGGTGAGGTGAAGGTGGCGGCCGTCGACGGCATGGCCTTCGACATCGAACAGGGCGAACTCGTTGTGGTTGTGGGCCCGTCCGGATCCGGCAAAACCACGCTGCTCAATATGCTTGGCGGCATGGACTCGTGCACGTCCGGCTCTATCAAACTCGACGGACGCGAAATCAGCCAGTTCAGCACGAAGGAACTCACCGACTATCGCCGTTACGACATCGGCTTCGTTTTTCAGTTCTACAACCTGGTGCAAAATCTTACCGCGCTTGAAAACGTGGAGCTGGCATCCCAGATTTGCAAAGACCCCTTCCTGCCGCCGATGTGCTGGCCCAGGTGGGGCTTGCGCATCGTATGGATAATTTCCCGCGCAGCTTTCCGGCGGCGAACAGCAGCGTGTAGCCATCGCGCGCGCGTTGGCGAAAACCCAGCTCTTGCTGTGCGACGAGCCTACGGGCGCGCTCGACTACAAAACAGGCAAGGCCATTCTGAAATTGCTGCAGGACACCTGCGTGCAAACGGGTCGTACCGTCGTTTTGATCACGCACAACTCCGCATTCACGGCAATTGCCGATCGCGTCATTCATATCAAGGAGGGCAAGGTGGAGGCAATGGAACTCAACGATCATCCTATTTCCGCCGAAACCGTGGAGTGGTAAGCCATGAAAAACGCGTTTAGCAAAGGCGTCTTGCGCTCCATCACCCATTCTCTCGGACGTTTTCTTGCCATTGCGGTCATAGCGGCGCTCGGCACAGGGTTTTACGCCGGCCTGCGCATGACCGGTCCCGACATGCGTCTTGCCGCCGATCAGTATTTCGATGCGACGCACATGGCCGATTTGCGTGTGGTATCGACGCTGGGTCTAAGCGACGAAAGCCTGGATATGCTTCGAGACGTAGAAGGCGTGGAAGATGCCATGCCGGCACGCGAGGTGGATGTGCTGGCCACGGTCGAAGACGTTCAGTACACCATGCGCGTGCAGTCGTTTGACACGGCGGCGGCTCGCGCGTCCGACACGTCGGACGGCGTTCATGTATATTCGGATGATGCGTCTTACCTTAATAGGCCTATTCTCGTTTCGGGCTCGTGGCCCGAAGGTCCGAACGAATGTGTGCTCATGGCCGATGTGGTCATGGACGGTTCGGTTGCGGCGGGCGATACGGTCACCGTGCTTGAGGGCACGCAGGACGTTGACGAGACGCTATCGACGCGCACATACACGGTGACGGGCTTCGTTCGCAGCTCGTATTATGTTTCGCCGACAAGCTTGGGGACGACCTCGCTTGGCAGCGGTGCTCTTGACCAGGTCATGTTCGTGGGCGACGAGGGCTTTGCCGCCGACGCTCCCTACACCGAAGCGTTCATTTCGGTGGCGGGTGCGGCCGACGAGGCGGCGGGAAGCGACGCCACCAGGCGAAGGTCGACGAAGGCGCAGCGCATCGAAGGATGCGGTCTTGCTGCAGCCCGTCTTGATGAAGTGAAATCCGAGGCTCAGAAGGAGCTCGACCAGCAGCGTGCAGATTACGAAACGCAAAAGGCGGATGCTGAAGCGCAGCTCGCCGACGGCAGGACCGAGCTTGACGACGCTGCAGCCCAGCTTGAAGACGCTGCGGCCCAATTGAGCAGCGGTCAGGCGGAGCTGATAGCGCCGCCGCGACAATCGCGGCGAGCGAAAAAGAGTCGCCGACGGCCAGGCTGTCTACGATACCGGCGCCGCTGAGCTTGCCGGGCAACGAGCGTCCGCCGAAGCGCAGCTTGCTTCTGCCCAGGCGCAGATAGACGATGCCCAGGCGCAATACGACCAGGCCATGGCAACGCGCGAAGAGCTTTCGAGCCAACTCTCCCAGGCGCAATCGGGTCTGACCAGGTGAATGCCGCCATCGATGCGAACATGCCGGCAATCGACCAGGAATCGAGGCGCCCAGCGCATCGTTGACGGGCGAAGGAAAACATCGACAAGCTTGACCCTTCCATCCCGAATACGACAAGAAGCTCGCCGCTTTACAATCGTGGCTTGCGTTCGGCGAGCAAACGCTCTCTGAGCTGCAGGGGCAGAAGGACGCGCTTCTTTCCCAACAGGCGCAGCTTGATGACGCTGTTGCACAGCTTACGGCGGGTATCGCGCAATCGATGCCCAGACCGCTGGCGTGCCGGAGCAGCTTTCCGCCGCTCGCGACGAATTGGCAGCGCAGCGTTACTGCCGAAGAAGCCTTCGCTACGGCGCAGTCCCGGCTTGACGGTACAGCCTCTCAGCTCGCAAGCGGCCGCTCGCAGCTCGATGCGGGGAAGCAGTCGTATGCGGCGGGCGCTGCCGAGCTTGAAAGCGGCAGGGCCGAATACGCTTCGGGTCTGGAATCTTACGAAGAGGGTAGGGCGGAATACGACGAGAAGGCGGCGGATGCCGCGGCGCAGTTCGTCGATGCCGAGACGAAGCTTGCAGACGCGCAGGCGGAAATCGATGCGCTTGAAACGCCGGAGATCATGGTGCTCGACCGCACGAAGAACATCGGAGTGGAAAGCTTCGTTTCCGATGCGGGGCGTATGGATCGCATTGCCATGGTGTTCCCGTTCATTTTCTTTTTGGTGGCGGCGTTGGTGTCTTTGACCACCATGACGCGCATGGTGGAAGAAGAACGCGTGCTCATTGGCACGTACAAGGCGCTGGGCTACAGCAAAGCCCGTATCACGTCGAAGTATCTGATTTACGCGGTTGTGGCCAGCGGCGTGGGCGCGGCGGTCGGCATTGTGGCGCTGTCGCTCTTCCTGCCGTATTTCATTATGAATGCGTACTCCATCATCTACGCAATTCCCGTCCGTCCGATCCCGATCGATCCGGGCTTGGCGCTGCTGTCCGCCGGCTTGGGTGTGGGCATTACGGTTGCGGCGACGTGTTTCGCGGCCGCATCCACGCTGCGTGAAACCCCGGCGGCGCTTATGCTCCCGCGCGCGCCGAAGGCGGGTAAGCGCATTCTTCTTGAGCGCATCAGGCCGTTGTGGAGCCGCATGTCGTTTTCCTGGAAGGTTACGGCGCGCAATATCTTCCGCTACAAACGTCGCTTCTTCATGGCCGTCATAGGCATTGCCGGCTGCACGGCGCTGCTTTTGACGGGTCTGGGGTTGCAAAACGCCATCAACGACATCATCGACAAGCAATTCGGAGAAATCTATCACTACAACATGGTGGTGCGTGAGGCGGATGACGTTTCGCGGGAAGACACCTCGGCCGTCGACGGCATTCTTGCTGACGCCGGTCTTGAATCGGCCCATGCGGCGGCCCATGCCGAGAATATGCTGGCGGCTCGCGTGGACGACCCGAACGGAGAACAGCAGCGTTTCGAGCTGATCGTCCCTGAAGATTCTCAGCAGTTCTCCGAGTATGTAACCATGCGCGAGCGTGTGGGACACGACCCGTTGAGCCTCGATGGCGAAGGCGTTGTCATAAGCGAGAAGCTGGCGAACGAACTGGGGCTTTCGACGGGCGGAACCATGCTGCTCTTCGACGAGGATGCTGTAGGAAACGCCACGGGCGAAGGTCGCGAGGTGCGTGTTTCGGGCATTATGGAAAACTATGTGAGCCAGTATGCGTTTGCAACGCCCGAGGCCTTTGGCAAAATATCGGGCGAAGCGCCGGCGTTTACTACGTTGTTTGTAAAGGTGGCCGAAGACGAAACCCAGCGTGCTGCGCTTTCCGACGAACTTTTGGCAATAGACGGCGTGAAGACCGTGGGATTCAATGATGAAACCATCGAGTCGTATCGCACCATGCTCAAGAGCGTCGACGCGGTGGTCGTAGTGCTGGTGGTTGCGGCGGCGGCGCTTGCGTTCGTGGTGCTGTACAACCTCACGAACATCAACATCGCCGAGCGTCAGCGCGAGATTGCCACGCTCAAGGTGCTCGGCTTCAATGCGCACGAAGTAAACGCCTATATCTATCGCGAGACGCTGCTGCTTTCGGCGATAGGTGCACTGGTGGGCTGCGTGCTGGGCATTTTCATGGAAGGCTTCGTGGTCGTGACGGCTGAGGTTGACCAGGTAATGTTCGGTCGTGAGATTCATGCGTTGAGCTTCGTTATAGCGTTTGTGCTCACCATGCTTTTCTCGGTGCTGGTGACGCTGTTCATGCGCAAGAAACTCTCCGATATCGACATGGTAGAAAGCCTGAAGTCGGTGGAGTAAGGCAGGGGAAGGGCTACCAGAACATTCGGTCGCTACTTGGCAGACGGCTCACAAATCGTTACCGACTATTTCTCGTGGCTGAGCAGGACTCGCGGTCTTGCATTGTGCGGCTGTGGTGCTTGGCGTGGTTGCTATCGCGCTCGTTTTCTCGAGTGCATGGCCGGCTACTTCGTGTGTCTGCCGCGATTCTTGCGATAGCTTGATGCTCAGGCGAAGATCGGCAGAAGGTTTCGAGGTCGCTCGACATTCTGGGCTGATTGCGACGCCGAGAAATACCGCGAGTTATCGAGGGCGTTGCGCAACGCGATAAAAGACAGCGTCGAAGGGCGCATGCTTAACCGAGCTGGCTCGGCGCATTATCACGCGAATCGTCCGATGGATGCCTGCGGCTTCTGTCCGAGTGTCGTTCAGTCCGAGAAAAACATCCTATGGGTGCGCACATACAACGTCGAAGCCATTGCACGCAATGCCGCAGGAGACATTGTCGGCCGCGATGTGCACTGAACGTATTGCGGCGTTTCGTGCCGGCACGGGTATCAATTCGGCGAAGCGTGCGGTCATGACGATATTTTGCTCGGGCTTAACGTGCAGTTTCGTCCCGTCCAACAGTGGGGCCCGGCTGATCTTGATTGCATGCGAAAGAATGCGGCACTTGCTGATTCTCGCTTGACCTGGATTTCTTGGAAAATCTGCGAAGCGGAATACCAGCTTGTGCATGGGGATGCGCAGGAGGCGGCTCTTCTTCTTGGCGAGGTCGTTGAAGGTCCGGTCACGCCGCGTGCTGCCGCCAACATAGAGCGTCTTCGCGCGTTGATGTAGTCGATTTCTGGCATTCGTGCTGTTTTCGCATAGGTGTGCTTCTTTGCCCTGAGGCGGTTCATTTCTGCGCTTTGCAAAGCAGAACGATGTTTCAAAGTGCACGTCGTTTTCTTAAATGGTGCATATTATTGGCTCTTTTATCCACCTATTCATGTATTTCAGCGAAAAATATGGCACAATTCAATGCGCAAACATTGATGCGTATTCGCTTCGCGCGAAACATTGGCTCTGAGAAGGGGCGGCTCATGACGGTCGAGCAGAAATACTTGGACAAGGCGGATGTTCTTATAGAGGCGCTTCCTTACATCCGTCGCTTTCATGACAAGGTTATCGTGGTGAAATACGGCGGCGCCGCCATGGTCGATGATGGTGTCATGCGTCGCGTCATGGGCGATATTGTTCTTTTGAAGCTTGTCGGCTTCAAGCCCATCGTGGTACACGGCGGCGGCAAGGAAATCAATCGCTGGCTCGAGCGCATAGGCATAGAGCCTCATTTCGAGAACGGCCTACGCGTGACCGACGAGCCCACCATGGAAATGGCGGAGATGGTCTTGTACAAGGTCAACAAAGAGCTCGTGTCCATGGCGGAATCCTTCGGCGTTAAGGCCATTGGCGTAAGCGGCAAAGACGGCGCTCTTATGAGGGTCAACAAGGCGTATCCCGATGGTGAGGACCTCGGGTACGTGGGAAATATTGACTCCGTTCGCCCCGAGATGCTCGAAGGATTCCTTGAAGACGACTACATTCCCATCGTCTGCCCGATCGGGCTGGGTGAGGAATTTCATTCCTACAACATCAACGCCGATGTTGCGGCATGCGCTATTGCAAAGGCCATGCATGCCGAAAAACTCGCGTTTCTTTCGGATATCGAAGGTGTCTATCGTGATCCGACAGACCCGTCAACGCTGATTTCGGAGCTGCATGCCACGAGGCGCGCCAGCTGATCGAGGATGGCACGGTGGGCGGCGGCATGGTTCCCAAACTGCAGGGATGCATCGATGCCGTAGAAAACGGCGTTACCAGGGTTCATATTCTCGACGGGCGCATTCGCCACTGCCTGCTTTTGGAGATCTTCACAAATAAGGGCGTTGGCTCCTCGGTCATCGGGGACAACACGCCGAAGTTCCATAGCTAGTTTCGGTCAGATTTTTCGTCCGTATAAAGAACAAAACGCCTTCGTCGTGTGCGGAGGCGTTTTGTTCTTTGCGGGTTTCTATGCCGTATCCAACGAGGATGCGTAGCGTCTATGCAGAAGACTCTCTATGGACATGAGGGCAATGCCGGTCCAAACGAGCGCGAAGCATACGCCGTGTGCGAGCGTGAATGCTTCGCCGAAAAACGTTACGGCCAAAATGAGCGCGATGGTGGGGCTGACGTATTGTAGGAAGCCGATGATGACCATGGGGACTCGGTTTGCCGCTGCTGAGTATAGCAGCAGGGGGATGGCCGTCAGCACTCCCGCGAAGACCATCAAAAACATCTTGAGCGGCTCGTAGGTTACGGCCATGGCGTCGGGCGTTGCGGGCACGAGCGCCCAAAGCGCGGGCATGAGCGTCCCCGCTCCGAAAATGATGCCGCCCATGATGCCGGTGAGCACCGATTCTAGCGCCATGCCGGGAAGGGCCGGGTAGCCGGCCCTTTTCTTGACGGCTCCGTAGGCGGAAAACGTTAAGGCCAGCGCGAAGGAAATCCAGATAGCGCCGCCGTTGACGGCGATGAAGAAGGTGACTCCGCATGCCGCAAGGCCAAATGCGACCTTCTGCATACGCGTGAGGCGCTCGTGAAATACGATAAGCCCGAAGAGGATGTTGAACAAGGGGCAGAGGTAATAGCCTATGCTCGTTTCAAGCAAGTGCCCGCTGTTGGCGGCCCAGATGTAGACGCCCCAATTGGCGGAAGTCAGAACGCCCGACGTAATGAACGTGCGCAGTGCGCGTGGGTCGCGCATGAGGTACAGGAACTTCGTGCGTTTGACGAACGAGCACAGAAGAACGATGAAGACGCACGACCACACCATGCGGCACGTGAGAACCAAAAGCGCGCTTTCGCCAGAAAGAAGGCGCCAGTATAGGCACATGAATCCCCACATAACCTGGCAGCCGAGCGCTTCAAGGAAGCCGGTTCTGTCGAGACGCTCTATGCTGGTTCCTTGCGGATTCGAAGGGGCGTTTTCGACATGTGATACGTGGGCCATGGTTCCTCGATGCTTGTGGGCGGTTGTTGTCGATCGCCATTATAAAACGACCGCGCTTATCGAAAGCGAATCGCCTCCTCTTTCTTGGGCGGTTGGAAATAGGAGGCGATTTGGAGTGCGGCTAGGGGGTTGTGGTGCATGGGTGCGTTTGCGCGGGCTTAGGAATGTCTCGTTTCCTGGTAGATTTCGCGAAGGCGGGGTATGAAATTGGCGGCAAAGTTCCTCTTGCTGCCGTCGTTGCGGTTTTTGACGTAGGCGAATCCGATGATGGAGAACACGATTGCGCCGCACATGTTGACGAAGATGTCTGCCATGGAATCATGGATGCCGATATCGAGGTAGCCGTTGGGGATAACAACCGTTTCGCCCGAGGCCGTAGTTATCGTAGTGCTAACGATGTCTCCCACATGGATGGCTACATTGGAATTCGTGGGGTCGAGCGTTACCGAGCTGAAGGCGGCGACAATCGTGTCTTTCTGCATGTCAAAGCCCACGAAGGTATCCATTGCGTATTCGAAAAGCTCCCAAAGCGCACCGATGGTCATGGAGAAGCAGAAAGCCGTGATGGCCATGTAGATCGGCGTAAGCTGCAAGCGCGATGCTTGGCTGCGATTGAGGATGTCGGCCAAGGCGAATCCGATGCCTGCGGCAAGAAAGCCCCAAAGCGTATGGAGCATGGTGTCCCAGAAGGGAATCTTTACGTAGAAAGCGTCTATTTCTCCGAGGATTTCCGCAGCGAAGATGAAAAAGAGAATGATTCCTTCAAGGACGTTGGGGATCTCTATCTGCAATTTTCGTTCGAGGAAATCGGGTATTGCGAAAAGAACGAGAACAAGGATGCACAGGAGCGCATATTCGTACCTTGCTTCGAAAATCGACCGGATCGCCACGACGACAACAACGATGCGCAGTATCAGATAAATGCCGAACAGCCAAGGTTGGTTCTGTGCGGTTTTTTCGCTCCGGAAAAGTAGCGGGCAAGTGCGTTCATGGGATAACTCTCTCGTGATGGGGCTTTTCGCCTTCGTGCTTGCGTGCGCGTCGCTCTATGGAAGCGAGCGGGATATGGGCAAGTATAACGAAGAGCCGCCGTGTTTCGGTTGCAGATAGGCGAGACGTTGCGCTCCCGATGTAAACCGTCACGATTCGAGAGCGTGGGTGCGTGTTTTGAGCATGACGTGAGGCGGCATGTTTGGAGTGCGACGTGAGGCGGCATGCATTCGTGCGAAACGCATGCGCGAAGCGGACAAGCGCCTACGCCTTGTCTTCCCGAAGAAGATTCGTGCAAAGCTCGACGAATCTTTTCGTTGCGTCGGAAGGTGTAAAGGCGTGCAGAAGGGCACCGCGCGTGTCGCAGAAGCTTGCGAAGTCCACAAGAGCGCATATGTCTTGCCATCGGTCGTCTGATTGGATGAGTTCTACCAGGTCGATGCTTCCCCCGATGTGTTGCACGACCTCTGACTCCTCGTCGTAAATATCATCTATGGGGACAAGCTCCAGATGAAGGGACGAGTCGAGCTCGTGGATTCGGGGCCAAAGATCGAGGATTATTCGTGCGGGGCACAGCACCGATACGCCGAGGCGAACCGTGGTGCCTCCGAAGGCTTCTTGCTCCTTGGCGCGCCTTAGCATTCCTTCGGTTTGTCGCATGAGGGCTCGGGCGTCTTCGACGACGGATGCGCCGGCTGGTGTGAGAAAGACACCTCTTCTCGTGCGGTTGAAAAGCACGACATCGTATTCGTGTTCAAAAGTTTCGATGCGTTTTGCAAGAGCGGGGGTCGATACACCGAGGCGCTTTGCCGCCTTTGAAAAGCTTCCGCTTTCTGCTGCGGCAACGATGGAATCAAGCCGTCGGTCGTACACGAGTCACCCCTTTCTTCAAAATGCACTTTTCCACAAAGTATCAACTAATTCTTAATAATAGAATCCTGTTTTCCTTTAAACATATGGAGTATAGCGGAAAAACCGTTTTGATTTAGTTAATACTCAAAGAGAGAGAAAGGAATGATTCCAGAGCTGTTTTTGCATGACGATAGGGAGAAACGCGCAAAAAAGCCCGCCGGTTTCCGTGTGCTGCTGGAAACCGGCGGGCTTGATGTTTGACAAAAGCTATGATTGTGGAAAGAAACGTATGGGGGTTTTGTTGAATTGTGGAAAATTGCGGGTGGGCTGCAGGTTCGAGTCGGAATGCCTACATCCCGCGCGACATGACTATCTTTCCCGTTCGGGTGAGCTGCTTTATGCCGTACGCTTGGAAGAGGTCCTCGAGAGCTCCGAGCTTGCTCGCATCCCCTGTCGCCTCGATGGTAAGCGACGTCTTGCCGACGTCGACCACTTTGGCGCGGAAAAGGTTCGCAATTTCGATGACCTCGTGGCGCCGTTCGGCGGGGGCGCACACTTTGAACAGGGCGAGCTCGCGTTCGATGGCGTCTTCGTCGGTGAGGTCGTGAATCTTGTATACGCTCACTAGCTTGTTCAGCTGCTTGGTAATTTGCTCGAACCCTACTTCGTCGGCGTCGACGATGATGGTCATGCGCGACATGGTGACATTTTCGGTAGGGGCGACGGTGAGGGATTCTAGGTTGAATCCCCGACGCGAGATGAGGCCTATCACGCGTGAGAGCACACCAGATTTGTTCTCGACAAGGATGGAGAGGACATGCTTCATCGTTCATTGCCTGCTTTCTTGTGCGCCGAGGTTGGATGAGCCGCGTCATCCTCGGCTGAGCGTACGCCCCCGATGGTGAGGTCGATCGCGTCGATGATGTCGTTGATGGCGGCTCCGGGAGCAACCATGGGATAGACGTTCTGATCGGCAGAAATGCAAATGTCGAGCAGATACGGGCCTTTGGAAGACAGCATGCGATCGAGGGCGGGCGAGACTTCCTCGGGAGATTCGATGCGTTCTGCTTGCCACCCGTATGCGTCGGCGAGTTTCACAAAGTCGGGGTTGGGGTCAAGAATCGTGGAAGAGTATCGCTCGTGATAGAACAGCTTTTGCCACTGATGCACCATGCCGAGCGCTCGATTGTCCATGAGGGCAACCTTGACAGGAACGCTGTTGATGGCGGCGGTTGCCATTTCTTGGCTGTTCATCTGAAAGCTGCCGTCGCCCGCCACGCAGACAACCTGCGCATCGGGGCATCCGATTTGGGCGCCGATGGCGGCGGGGAATCCGAACCCCATGGTTCCAAGTCCGCCGCTTGAGAGGAACGTGCGCGCATGTTCGCGGCGAATGCGCTGGTGCGCCCACATTTGATGCTGCCCCACTTCGGTGGTGACTATCGAGGTGTCGGGGTCGAGTTTCTGAGAAAGCTGGTCGAGGACGACTTCGGGGATGATTTGACCGGGAGAATCGTTCGGGTCATCGTGGGAAAAGGGCCACTGTTCGCGCCATTCGTCGCATTGTTCGAACCATGTCGAGCCGACGGGGTCTATTTGCATTTTGGCGAGCTGTTCGTTTATGCCGGCAAGGACGATTTGGGCGTCGCCGACGATGGGGACTTGCGATTCGCGGACCTTCCCGATCTCCGCTGGATCGATGTCGATATGGATGACGTTTGCGTGTGGGGCGAATTCGGAAAGCTTGCCGGTAACGCGGTCGGAAAAGCGCGCTCCTACGCATATGAGCAAATCGCACTTGGTTATGGCCATGTTCGCGTATTTCGAGCCATGCATGCCTACGGGGCCGAGATTGAGCGGGCTGCTTGAAGGAAAAGCTCCTTTGCCTAGAAGGGTGCATACGACAGGGATTCTCATCGATTCAGCAAACTCTTGTAACTCGCTGCATGCGTGGGATGAAACGATGCCGCCGCCGATGTAGAGCAAGGGGCGTTTGGAATCCCTGATAAGGCTGCATGCTTGTTTGACCTGCTTGGCGTTTCCCTTGTAAGTGGGCCGATAGCTTGGAAGGTTGACGCCGTCGGGGTAGTTAAACACCATGTCCGAGCCTGCGAGGTCGCTAGGGATGTCGATGAGCACGGGTCCCGGTCGGCCGGTCGAGGCTATATAGAACGCTTCTCGGAACGTTTTGGTCAGATCGTCGGTAGATTGCAGCAGGAAGCTATGCTTGACCACGGGCATGGTGATGCCCACGATGTCGGATTCCTGGAACGAATCGGTGCCTATGACACCACGCGTGACCTGGCCGCTGATCACGACCAAAGGGATGGAATCCATGTATGCAGTGGCGATTCCCGTGACGGTATTCGTAGCGCCCGGACCGCTGGTGACCAGCACAACGCCCACTTTGCCGGTTGCGCGCGCGTAGCCATCCGCCATATGCGTGGCGCCTTGTTCGTGGCGCGCGAGCACGTGATGGATTTTCCTGCTGTCATAGAGGGCGTCGTAAATCTTAATGGCCTGACCGCCCGGATAACCGAAGACGGTATCGACTCCCTCTGCTTCGAGCGAGGCTATGACGGCCTGCGCGCCGGTCATGACGGCGCCCTGCTTATCGGTGTTGCTGCCCGGGCCGAACGGCTTGCCCGCTATGGCGCGCGCTTTGCGGGCAAGCTGGTCGTGCTGGGTTTCTGGTTTCATGGAAGATGCGCCCCCTTATCTGCGCGCCCGAGGGAGCCAAGGGCGCTTATCGAGGGTTCGCATGGGCCTGCCCGGATGGGCCGTCTTGCTCGCCCTATTTTGCATTTGTCGAATGGTGCAGATTATAGGGCCGTTTTGCGGGGAGGGTGTCGCTATCGTGCTTTATTTCGATAAAGTGCCTGATTTGACAGCTGTAATAGTCTTGTCGAGCTAAGGCCGCGAGACAGTGTTGCCTAGATGAGGTTGGGCCGGAGCCTTTTGGCTCCGGCCCAACCGGTCTATTGTTCTTGGAGGTATTGCATCATCTCGTCTATGGTGATGAAAGAGAACCCTTGCTCCTTGAGATACGGCAGGGCGATGCGCAATGCCTCTACGGTTTGCGAGCGATCGCCGCCTCCGTCGTGCATGAGGATGATGTCTCCGGGCGTGGCGTTTTTAAGCTGATTTGCGACGGCGGAGGCTCCAGGGCGCTTCCAGTCGAGCGTATCGATGTCCCAGCCGATGTCGGCCACGATAATATCTTCAAGGTTCTGCCATACTTCAAGGGGGAAGTTTCCGCCTGGTGCGCGCATGACTTTGCTGGCGTCTTTCCCCGTCGCATCGGCAATGGCCTGCATGCCCCGCACGATTTCGTCGCGCTGCTCATCGCGCGACATGAAAGAAAGGTTGACCCCTTGTCCGCTTCCCGAGGCGTGGTCCCAGGAGTGGGTGCACACTTGGTGGCCTTCATCGGATTCTCGTTTGACCAGTTCAACGCCCGGCCCTGTTATGCGTTGGCCGACGGTGAAAAACGTTGCCTTCGCCTCATTGTCTCTCAGGATGTCAAGAATGGCTGCCGTGTGGTCTTCCCAGGGACCGTCGTCGAAGGTGAGGGCTATGACCTTTTCGCCTCCTGTATCGGGGTAGGCGCGTTGATAGATGCGGTTTTCGCCTTCTTCCTTCGTTTCGACGATGACCTCCTTGCCCGAGGTTTCGCCGGTTTTGACAACGGCAAGACCCTGCGTGCCTTGCGCGGTGATGGCGTGAATGGGGCCGTTGCCCAGTTCTACAGCGTTAGGGCCGATGGCTTTATCTTCCGTTCGGGAAGGCTCTTCCGTATCGACTCCGTCGAAGAGCGTGAGCACGTCTCCGTCGGTAAGGGCTGCGGAGGGGTCGGTTGCTTCCTGGCCGTTGATGGTCGCCGTGAACGGCGTTCCGCCGCCTTGCGTGATGACCTCCCCGGTTATATCGACGAGGTTTCCCGGTGTGATGGGGGTTCCGCTTTCGTCGAGAACTGTCTGCAAGTGCGCTCTCCTCGATTTCAAGGCGGAGCCATTGACGGATACGGTGATGGGCATTATGCGCTTGAACGCGGAAAAGCCGAAACGCCGACGGCGACAAGAGCCGTTGCTCCTGCGGCTATGAAAGACGCCTCGAAATGCGCGGATTGAGAAACGGCCTCTCGTCCCAAAGAGGCTGATATCCTTGGGAGGCGTGTCGGGGGCATGCTGCTTGCCTTCTGATTGCTCCGAGCCGATGAGCCTGCGTCTGCTCTGCCGCATGGTTGTGGTCCGCGCTATCCACGTCGAGTTCATGTTTGGGGATTTTCGGCGCAGGCGCTGTTTTTCGGTGCTGCGTTCCATGAACGCGGCGACTTTGGGATACGGAAGGCCGGCTATGTCGGCTGCCCGTTTGCGCGGTATTCGATTCCTGGCGATAGGTGGGGTGCGGTTTCGCCCCGTGCTCAGTGCTCATGGATGCCTTTCGTGTACGTTTTTCGGTAGGTTTCGACATCATGCTTATACGAACAACCAGTCTATCGCATGGCACGAAACCTGAAAGGCGTTTTAAGAAAACGTCAACTCCTTCACGGCTTTACCATCTATTGCCATGTAATGCGTATCATTTTTTGGACAATAACGTCGAAGAGGCGTCATTAAGAACGTGCGAAATATGGGCATTTTCCCCAAAAAGCTTGTCGGCTTCGTTGCAAAGCGCTCATCACAAGGCATAATGCTTTTCATGAGAAAACGAAAGAATACTTCCAATCAAGAGAATATGCCGGCCTTCGTGCCCCAGAGTGCGGCTTTGTCGCACAGTTCCGCTTCGCGCATGCGCAACTCGATGGTTCCTGCGTCGGCCTATTCTTCCGCTCAGTCCTACGGTAGGGACGCCTACATTTCCAAAAAGCCCAAAAAAGGAAAAAAACCGCTCATTGCATGCGTGGTAATTATGGCTTTGCTGCTTATAGCGGGCGGTGCTGCCTTTGGCGGCGTTGTCTACATGAACAGCATTTCCGACAAGCTGCATGCGAATGTGACGGAAGAGTTGACCAACGTGCTTTCCGCCGAAGAGACGGTTCCCGGAGAGCCGTTTTATATGCTCATCTTGGGCGTTGACCGCTCTGAAGAGCGTGTTGAAAGCGGAGAGTACGGCGACACCTATCGAAGCGACTCGATGATCTTGACTCGCGTTGATCCTCGGCAAAAAACGGTTACTCTCGTTTCCATCGAGCGCGATACGTACGTGAACATCGAAGGGTGCGGCCCTAATAAAATCAATGCGTCCGCCGCACTAGGGGGATCTCCTCTTGTGGTTGATACCATTTCGAAATTTGCCGGCGTGCCCATTTCTCATTACGTAGAGATAGACTTCGACGGCTTTAAGGCCGCGGTCGATGCCCTTGGTGGCATCGACGTGGACGTCCCCGTCACTATCGACGACGAGGATGCAGGCGGTTACGTCGAAGCGGGCCCGCAAACGCTCAATGGCGATCAGGCTCTTATCCTGTGCCGCAGCCGTCATACGTATGACGAATACGGCAGCGGAGACTATTACCGCATGGCGAACCAGCGCATGGTCATGGGAGCCATTGCCGAAAAGATTCTCGCTTCGGACGTCGTTACTATGGCGAACACCATCAATGCTATGGCCGACTACATCACGACCGATATGGACGTGCAATCTATCGTCTCTATTGCGACGGAGATGCATGGCATGGATGTCGAAGAGGATATGTATTCGGCGATGAACCCCACCACTCCGGCGTATGTGGATGACGTGTGGTACGAATATTGCAATCTTGCCGCATGGCAGGAAATGATGGGTCGCGTCGATGCGGGTCTGCCGCCTTACGCCGATGAAGAACGCAACGCCAACACAGGCGGAACGCTCGACGGCAAAGTCACGGGCGTGCAAGAGCTGGGGACGGATGCTTCCGCCACCGGAACGAGTGCCGCCGAATCGGGCGTTGCGGAAAGCGCCGATGCGTACGGCGCGGAGGGTTCCTCCTGATCTTCTTGGCAACATCTTGTGGGTTTCTTCCAAAATGGTCAATATCATGTGTCTCAAAGGCGGCTTTACGGCCGCCTTTTCCATGTAATCCCACGTGAAACGTGCTTTTTATCGTGTAGATTCGTCAGTTTAAGGGTGTATTTTTTCATTTTTAAGATGTCGTTAGGATACGATGCGTATGTGCATATAGATATGCGTGCATGGATCGATTAGACGGGGCGTACCCTTTTACGATGCGTTTGCCGCAACGCCGCGGGCGGTGTTGCGGTCGTGCGCTTTCGTGCGTGTACGTCGCTGTGTGATTGAGGAAGAATCGAACAGCTAGGAGATTATCCCCATGGCACGAAGGCCCAGTTCTTACGATTCGTTCCCCGCGAGCGAACCGTCGCGCCGCCCTCGCACCGACCGTCAGGGCGATGCGGATTTCTCACCGAGCCCGCGCGACGTCTCATCGTATTCTCGAAGCGCTTACGCCAGGGGCTCTCATGCGCGACGCGAATCCGCGACGGATTCCGCGTATTCGCGTCGTTCTGCTCGTGACGAGTATGCTCGTACGCGTGCGAAGAAGAGCCGGAGGAAAAAGGTCCTTATCGGTGTCGTGTCCGTTCTTGCGGCACTCGTTATCGGCGGAGGTGCTGCAGCCCTTGCATACGTTGGCGTATTGAACGGCAAGCTCACGGGTGACATCGGCGACGATCTTGCTTCCGTTTTGGATAGCAGCAAAGCGGCGAGCGATCCGTTCTACATCCTTCTCATGGGCGTCGACCGCTCTCAGGAGCGAGAGGGAAGCGCCGAGTATGGAGATTCCTTCCGAAGCGACTCCATGATTCTCGCGCGCGTTGATCCTCGGGAAAAGAAAATGACGCTCATCTCGATTGTGCGTGATACGTACGTGAACATCGATGGGTATGGGGAGAATAAAATCAACGCCGCCCACGCGCTTGGCGGCCCTGCATTGACGGTGAAGACCGTTTCCGAGTTTGCGGGCGTCCCCATTTCGCATTACGCGGAAATAGACTTTGACGGATTCAAAGCCGCGGTCGATGCGCTTGGGGGCGTCGATGTGGATGTTCCCATGGAGATCAACGACGAGGATGCTGGCGGCTATGTTGCCGCGGGTCCTCAGACCTTGAGCGGTGACGAGGCGCTTATTCTCTGCCGAGCTCGTCACGCCTATGACGAGATAGGCGCCGGTGACTTCTACCGTGCGGCGAACCAGCGTATGGTCATGGGCGCGGTGGCGAAAAAGCTACTCGAATCCGATCCGGCCACCATCGCTACGACGGTTGCGTCGCTTTGTGATTACATTGACACCGATATGAGCGTGACCGATATCGTGAATACGGCCGTCGCCATGAAGGGGATGGACACGTCGACCGATATCTACTCGACCATGAATCCCACGATTTCCTCTTACGAAAACGGCGTATGGTACGAGTACAGCAACAACGAGGCGTGGTCCGCCATGATGAAACGCGTCGATGCGGGAGAGCCGCCTACGGTGGACGCTTCCGACTCGGCCAATAACGGAGGTGTGACCGACGGCTCTATTGACCCCGAAGTCATTGCCCAGAATGTCTTGAGCGGCGATGAGTCATCCAATGGCGTCACGGGCTCTATCGTCGTTCGCAACGGAAGCGGCGTCAGCGGCGTTGCGGCGGATGCATCGAGCGTTCTTTCGAACCGCGGCTATGATGTCTCGTCCGTCGGGGATGCCGATTCCTACGACTACACGAATACCATCGTTGTGTACGACGATTCGGCGAATGCCTCTTCTGCGCGCGCCATCGCTGAAAGCCTCGGTGCAGGGTCGGCTGTTCAGAACGACGGCACGTACCTGTTCGACGGGGATTATCTCGTCATCATCGGCTCGGATTATTAAAAGGCGGAGTCGGGCGGTCCATCGGTTGCCTGTCGGATGTTCGGCGCCGTCTTTGGCGAAATCTCTCTGGCGCCAATCGTTAGGGTTTTGCAAGCTTTTCGTTATGCTCGCGTTGTCGTTTCAAAAGCGGCCTGTGGCTATAATCTTCATAGGCCGCTTTTTAGAGCGAAAAGAGGAAGAAATGACTGATCAAAATACCACCACCCCTTCGGCGTCGCAGAAGCAAAACGAACCCTCGGTCGAACAGGTTTTCACGCCGGCCGTTGACGCCTTCCAGGACAGCGCCCCTCAGGTTCCGAACGCAGGCGCCGCACCGCAGGCAGCGCCCTTTTCTCCGGCGGGCGGTTCGTCGCCGCAAGCCGCTCCTGTTCCTCCTGCTGGCAATGTGCCTCCGCAATCCGGATTCGTCCCCCCGACGGCGGGAATGCCCCCTCAGCCCGGGTGCGCTCCTGGCCCTCAGAACATTCCGGGATTGCCCCTCGTTCATCTGACGGGAGGCATGAAGTTTGGATGGGCCGTCGTGGGATTTCTCATGGGGCCGGTCGCCATCCTGCTCGCCTGGCTTACGAACGCCCATAATTTCCCTGAGGCGAAAAAGGATGCGATCAAGTTCTCCCTGTTCGGCTTCCTGGCGCAGTTCCTTATCTGGTTTGTGCTCATCGCGCTTTTCGGGTGCGCTACGTGCGCCGCAGTGACATCCGCATTCACTTCGTATCCGTACTATTATTAATCGATAGAAAACGACAAGAGGCCGGGGTTTGAGCTCCGGCCTTTCTTATGCGGGAGCAGCTTCTACCTTTTCCGCTACGAAGGTATCGGCTTTTCATGTAAGCAGGGGGGAGGCGCAGAGCGTGGCGCGAAAGAGCCGAAGCTTCCATTGACATATCGTGTTTTCTTGCTCGGTGTTTCGTATCGTTGAACCCGCTTCGCGCGGAGTGATAAACTCCCATGCCGATATCTAACGTACGAGAGGGCTTGCATGAACGCGGATTCGCTTGCTTCGAGGCGGCAAGACGGCTGCTACTGCGAAGAAGACATAGAGAAGATATTGTTCGACCGCGAGGCGATCGAGCGTCGCGTGCGCGAAATGGGCCGTCAAATCACGGAAGATTACCGAGAACGCGCGCGGTGCCAAGGAGGAGAGGGGAAGCCCCGGCTTCTTGTGGTGAGCGTTCTTCGCGGAGCCGCCATCTTCATGGGGGACCTTGTTCGCGAAATCAACCTTCCGCTCGAGATGGACTACGGCCGTTTCTCACGGCGCTCCGTCCGCTCTGGGTGGTGCGCATTCTCAAAGATATTTCGTCGCAGATCGAAGGAAGGCATGTGCTTGTGGCAGAAGACGTGCTCGACTCAGGTCTGACATTGAAGTATCTTCTTCATGTTCTGGAATCGCGCAATCCCGCATCCATCCAGGTTGCGACTCTGCTGCGCAAGGCCAATCCGCGGCAGGCGGACGTCGAGTGTGCGTATGTCGGCTTCGAATGTCCGGATGATTTCATCGTCGGCTATGGCCTCGACTATGCGGAACACTATCGAAACCTGCCTTATATCGGCATTCTGAAACCCGAGATATATCAAGGAAAATAATGAGCGAAACTCCTCAGAAAAACGAAACCAAGACCGCGCCCGACCACACGCCGAGCGCACCCCAGCAGCCTTCCGGAAACGAGGCGCCCAACGTCCCCGAGCATCGCGCTCCTCAGGCTCCTGCGGCGCAGCCTGCAGCACCCCGTTTTGATCAGGGGAAGCCTTCCGATTCCCGCCAGGAGCCCGCAAGGCCTCAGCCTCCCTTTGCCGCGAAGGGTCGCAAAGAGGGGGAGGCCCCGTTTGGCATCGACCCGAAGGATGCCAAGCAGCTCATGTCCAAACCCCCGCAGCGAATCAGCATCATCTCGGCCTTGCTGTTCCTCCTGGTGGCGTTTTTCGTCGGCAGCCAGATGATGAATCTCATGAACACGAAGGAAACCGACGCGCTCATCACGTCGGAGTTCGTCCAGGCCGTAGAACAAGACCGCGTGAAGAACGTGGTCTACGATGCGGGCAATTACACGGTTTCCGGATCGTATTACCCCGCCGCTACGGCGGGGTCGACCGCGTCGGATGCGTACAACGCCGCCATCGAGGCGCTCGATGCCAAGACCGAAAGCCTTCTTGGCCCCGGGTCTGCCCAGGTGGAGATCACCGAGCTCAGCGAACAAACGCTGGGAACGGAGCGTAAGTACATTCCACATATGTCGGCCAGACTCCTTTGCAGCTCTTGTCGGCCCATCCCGACATTCAATATCAGGTCAAGCTGCCGGATGGATTCATGGATGCCCTCCTGAGCCTGCTTCCCATGCTTTTGCTCGTGGGCCTCATGATTTTCTTCTTCGTTCAGATGAACAAGGCTAATAACTCGCAGATGTCTTTCGGCAAAGCGAAAGCGAAAAAGACCGTCGAGGAGCGCCCTGATGTTCGTTTTGACGACGTGGCTGGCGAAGACGAGGCGGTAGAAGAGCTGCAGGAAATCAAGGACTTCCTGGTCAATCCTGGTAAATATCAGTCCCTCGGTGCGAAGATTCCGCGCGGCTGCCTTCTCGTGGGCCCTCCGGGCACGGGCAAGACGCTGCTCGCACGCGCTGTTGCGGGCGAAGCCAACGTTCCGTTCTTTAGCATTTCCGGCTCTGAGTTTGTCGAGATGTTCGTCGGCGTGGGTGCGAGCCGTGTTCGCAGCCTGTTCGAACAGGCGAAAGAGGCGGCGCCGTCCATCATCTTCATCGACGAGATCGACGCTGTCGGTCGTCAGCGTGGTACGGGCCTTGGCGGCGGCCATGATGAACGCGAGCAGACCCTCAACCAGCTGCTCGTTGAAATGGATGGCTTGAGAAAACGACGCCGTGGTGCTCATTGCCGCAACGAACCGCGTTGACGTCTTGACCCCGCGTTGCTTCGTCCCGGCTTTCGACCGCCGGATCGTGGTGGATGCCCGACGTGCGCGGCCGTGAAAGACTTTGGTCCATGCGAAGAATGCCGATCGGCCTGATGTCGACCTTCCTCGCATCGCCAAGCTGACGAGCGTATGACTGGCGCCGATCTGATGAACCTCATGAATGAAGCGGCGCTTCTTACGGCTCGTCGCAACAAGACCGCGATCGGCATGGCGGAAGTCAATGAATCCATGGAGCGCCTGATGGCCGGTCCCGAGCGCAAGAACCGCGTCATGAACGACAAGACCCGTCGTGTCATTGCGTATCACGAGTCGGGACATGCGCTTGTGGGTCATCTGCTGCCCAACGCCGATCCCGTGCATAAGATCACCATCGTTCCGCGCGGTATGGCTCTGGGCTACACCATGTCCATTCCCGATGAAGACAAGTTCCTGGTGAGCCGCAACGAAATGTACGACGACCTCGCTGTGTTTTTGGGCGGCCGCGTGGCGGAGGAAATCTTCTGCGGAGACATCACTACCGGCGCTTCGAACGACCTCGAACGCGCTACCAAGCAGGCCCGCAAGATGGTCACGAGCTACGGTATGTCCGACGCACTTGGCCAGCAGACTTTCGGCCAGCCGAACCACGAAGTGTTCTTGGGTCGCGACATGGGCAACACGCAGGACTATTCTCCGGAAACCGCCCAGCGCATCGATGAAGAGGTTGCGCGTCTCATGAAGCAGGCGCACGATACGGCTTACGCCATCCTTTCCGAGCGCAAAGAGCAGATGGAATTGATGGCGCACGTTCTTAGCGGAGCGTGAAACCGTCGATGGCGAAGCGTGCGAGGCTCTGCTTGAGAATAGGTGGGAAGAGCATCTTGTCAAAGAGCAGAGGAGAATCGCCTTCGCGCCGCTGCGGAAGAGGCCGCCAAGGCCGAGGCTGCTGCGAAGCTTGCCGCCGAAGCCGCTGCTGCGCAGATGCCCGGCGTAGGGTCGGCAACGGTTTCTACGGCCGCTCCCGAGCAGGGCGACGTAGTTTTGACTGGCGATTTGCCGAAGGCTCCTACGGTGTATGACCCCGGCGACGGCTCCGAAACGCATCAGGCTCGCGATCGGGCGGAGCGTACGGACACTCATGACGCCTCATAAAGGAAGGACCGCAGCTCAATGATGTGGCAATGCTCTTCATACAGCTTTGATTCCAGGATGCCCGTTGTTATGGGCATCCTTAACGTCACTCCCGATTCGTTTTCGGACGGCGGGCAGCATAACGATTTCGATTCTGCCTTGGCACACGCTCGTGCAATGCTCGAGGCGGGTGCCAAGATTATCGACGTGGGCGGGGAGTCTACCCGTCCAGGCTCTGCTGCCGTATCCGTAGAAGAAGAACTCTCGCGTACCGTCGATATCGTACGCGCCCTGGCTGAAGAGGGCGTGTGCGTCAGCATCGATACGCGTCATGCCGAGGTTGCACGCGCTTGCGTGGAGGCCGGCGCAGCCATCATCAACGACGTTTCGGGCTTTCGCGATCCCGCTATGGTCGAGGTGGCCGCATCGTGCGATGCGGGCTGCGTCATCATGCACATGAAGGGCGAGCCTGCGACCATGCAGGAGAACCCGACGTACGACGATGTAGTGGCAGAGGTGAAGAAGTATCTCGCCGCCCAGGCAGCCATGCTTGAAGCGGCCGGAGTTTCCCGTGGGCGCATATGCCTCGATCCGGGTCCTGGATTCGGTAAAACCCCTTCGCAGACCCTCGAGCTCATGCGCAACTTCCACGAATTCTCTCGTCTAGGGTATCCCACCATGTGCGCCGTATCGCGCAAGCGTTATATCGGAGAGGCGTACGGAATCGCTGATGCCGGCGAGCGCGATGCCGCCTCTGCCGCCGAAGCCCTTATGGCGTGTGAGCTGGGCGCATCGGTGGTGCGCGCCCATAATGTCGAGGAGACGATGAAATCGCTCGCCGACCTGAGGCCGTATGCTTTGATCGCACTCGGTTCGAATGTCGCGCTTGTCGCGAATCCGGGCGAAGAGACGGAAGGCAAGATAGCCAATCTCCAGCAAGCCATCACGGGCCTGTGCTCTATTCCCGATACGCAAATCGTAGACATATCTAGCTTTTACGAAAGCGAGCCCGCGTATTACGAAGACCAGGACACCTTCGTCAACGCCATGGTGCTTGTGCGCACGGGCGTTCCGCCGAAAGAGCTCCTTCAATACTTGCATGCCATCGAAAACAGCCTTGGTCGCGTGCGAGAGATTCCCAACGGACCCCGTACGCTCGACCTCGATATCGTTGACTACCAAATGTATGTGGTCGATAAAGAAGAACTCACGTTGCCGCACCCTCGCGCAACGGAGCGTGATTTCGTAGTGAAGCCGTTGCTCGAGCTTCTGCCCGAGCATGTGCTTGCCGACGGCACGAAGGTTGTTTCGGGCGAAGCTCTCTATGGTGAGGCCCATGCAATTTAGCATCACGACGAAAGATATCACGGAGTCCACGAACGACGACGTGTGGGAGCTTGCAAGGCAAGGGGCTCCTACGGGTACGGTGGTTGCGGCGCGCAAGCAGCGTGCCGGCCGCGGGCAATGGGGCCGCGTGTGGATGAGCCCCGAAGGCGGGCTGTATTTTTCGCTGATTATGCGTCCGAACACTCCCGAGCGGCAATGGCCTGCCTATAGCCGTCTTTTTCGCAGAAGCGGTTGCTTCCGTGCTGCGCGAAGAGTGCGGCGTGAGCGATAAAGAGATCCGCGTGAAGGCTCCCAACGATGTCATGGCGCGATCCAGGGAAGCTTTGCGGCATATCGCTTGAATCCCGAAGCGGCGTAATTGTGGTGGGTGTTGGCGTAAATGTCTTTCACTGCATCGCCCCATTCTGACCGATGGCCGCAACGAGCCTGCATATGTGTGCGATGTCGCCGAAGACTATATTGCTCCTTCGTATCGGGCGATTGACGAGCTGTTGCAGCGCATCCTGAACGCCTTTGCGGTTGTTGTGGAAGCTCCTCTAAAGTAGCTTTTCGCAATCCGTCTGCGTCATTACAATACATTGTTTGCGTTTAAGCGAAAGTTGTAACGGCGAAAAGGCGGTTTGAGCATATGAATCATACAATCGAAGAGAAAAACGGCGCACCCGAAGAGGTTTCTGCTTCCTCATCGGGTGCGCCGTTGCATCATGGCGCGAAAGCGGGCAAGCAGAATGCGGTATCCGACCGCGTGAACAGGATGGGTACCGGTAGCATACCCAAGCTTGTTGTGGAGTTTGCCATTCCCGCCATTTTGGGCATGGTGGTGAACGGCGCGTACAATCTCATCGACTCGGTCTTTCTGGGGCATGGCGCCGGTGAGATGGGTCTGTCGGCCATCACCGTCGCATCCCCGACCATGACCATATTCCTTGCGCTCGCGATGCTCATCGGCGCAGGCGGCAATGCTCTTTGCGCGCTTCGTCTTGGCGAAGGAAAGCACGATGAAGCCGAGCATATCCTTGGCAATACGGCAACGCTGGGCGTTATCGTAAGCGTGGCGCTTGCGGTGCTGGCGCATATTCCCTTCGTCGTGGAGCCGCTGCTGGACCTTTCTTCTGCCACCGAGGCGGTCCGCCCCTATGCGCGCGAGTTCATTCAGATCATTAGCCTTGGCTGCGTTTTCCAGGTAGTCGGCATGGGTCTGTACAACTTCTTCAGCACGACGGGAGCTCCGAATCGAGCTCTGGTCACGATGCTTATCGGCGCGATCGGTTGCACGATTTTCAATGCCATCTTCGTGCTGTGGTTTGGCTGGGGCGTTGTGGGTAGCGCATGGGCGACCGTGTGCGGTCAGGCGGTCAGCTGTGCAACGGTTATCTGGTATTTCACGAAAACACCCGGGGTGCCCTTGCGCCTGCGTCGTCGTTATTTCCCCGTCAAGGCGAAGTTGACGCGCAGCATCCTTTCTTTGGGTGCCGCGTCGTTTTCCGTGCAGGCAGCCGGCGCCATCGTCGGTTTTCTTATCAATTTCATGCTGGTCAAATACGGCGCTCTCGACCCCATCGGTGCGGATAACGCGCTTGCTTCGGTCGGCGTGGTGCAGCGTATTGGCATGTTCGTCATCCTTCCTTTGATCGGCGTCTCCATAGCCATCCAGCCTTTGCTTGGCTTCAACTACGGCGCGAAGCTGTGGAATCGCGTGAAGACCACGCTTAACGTGGGTGTTGTGGGCGCGACGGTCATGGGCACGGTCATGTGGGCGTTCATCATGGCGTTCGCTCCGCAGATTGTGGGCTTTTTCGGCATCAAGGACCCGACGCTCGTCGACTTCACGGCGTTTGCCTTGCGTGTCGATTTGATTTTTCTTCCGCTGATCGGCTTCCAGGTAGTCGGCTCGAACTACTTCCAGGCAACGGGTCAGCCCATGAAGAGCATCATTTTGTCACTGACCCGCCAGATCTTGTTCCTGGTGCCGTTGCTGTTCCTGCTTCCCGAAGTGCTTCCCTCCATCGCTCCGATGCTCGACTCTCTGGATGCGGTATATTTCGCCGTCCCCATTGCCGACGTCATCGCTGCGGTCACGGTGCTTGTTTTCGTTATCGTGGAACTTCGCAAGCTGAAGAATCGCGCGGCAGACCCGAAGGGAGAGAAGGCTCATGCCTAAAGGCGAATCGGAAGCAACGGTCGCTTCGACGTCGGAAAAGGCCCCGTGCGCCAGCGTGACTCCCAAGCTCGAACTGCGCCATGTAAGCCAGCGCTACACGGGAGCTCGCGGGGAGACGCTTGCGCTTGACGGGATGGATTTGCGTGTCGCTCCCGGCGAATCCGTAGCGATTCTCGGCCCTTCAGGGTGCGGCAAATCGACGAGCCTTCTTGCGGCGTGCGGCCTGCAGCGTCCTACCGGCGGAAGCGTCTTCGTCGATGGCGAGCCCGTGGAATCTCCGCGCCTCGAAACGGCGTTGATTCTGCAGGATTTCGGTTTGATGCCGTGGAAGACGGTCGAGCAGAACGCCGCTTTGGGTTTGCAGGTTCGCCGCCTTCCTAAGAAAGAGCGCATGAAGCGCGCCCATGATGCCCTTCGTCGCGTAGGGCTGGGAGATTTCTTCAGGTCGTATCCTGCGGAACTGTCCGGAGGCATGCGGCAGCGCCTTGCCATGGCTCGGGCTCTTGCGTGCGATATCGATCTTCTGCTCATGGACGAGCCTCTGTCGGCGCTCGATGCGCTTCTGCGCGAGGAAATGCAGAACATGCTGAAGCGCTGCTGGATCGATCAGGGTTACGCGCAGGTCCTGGTGACGCATTCGATCGAGGAGGCGGTCTTTCTCGGACAGCGCGTTGTCGTCATGTCGGCTCGTCCGGGCAGAATTGTCTACGAGCTTGTAAACGGGGAGATGGTCGATCCTTCATGGCGCGACGACCCTCTGTATTTTGAACGCTGTCGCCTTCTTCGCGATGTGCTTCGTTCGAAGGAAGGAGTCCTCGATGCGTAAGGAATTCGTTCGCAAGGCGCTCGGCTATGTTCTCGCTATCGTTTTCATTCTTGCAGGTTGGGAGCTTACGGCTCTTGCGGTGAACAATGCCGCTTTGCCGGGCCCTTTCGAGGCCGTTCCTATGGTCGGGCTGTACTTCGGCGACCTGTGGCCAGCGTTTCTGGTGAGTTTGTATCGCGTGGTTGTCGCAATGCTGATCGGCACGGTTCTTGCCATCCCTCTGGGCTTGGTTTGCGGCCGTTCGCCGCGCGTGGACGCGGTGTTTGCGCCCATTCTGTATTTTCTCTATCCGCTTCCGAAGGTCGTGCTGCTTCCCGTCCTGGTAGTCCTCATGGGCCTCGCCGACGCCCCGAAGATTGCGCTTATCGCCTTGACCATCTTCTTCCAGGTCTTGGTTACGGTGCGCGATGCGGCGCAAAGCGTGCCCGAGGAAAGCGTCGTCTCCATGCGGTCGCTTGGGGCCGGGAGGTTCGACGTGTATCGCCATGTTATTGTTCCGGCCACGCTTCCGGAACTCTTCACGGCTCTGCGTATCTCGAGTGGAACCGCGGTCGCCATCTTGTTTTTCGCGGAAAGCCTCGCCGGTTCCACGGGACTTGGGTATTTCATCGTCGACGCATGGGCGTTGCTTGCGTATCCGAAGATGTTTGCAGGCATTATCGCCATGGCGTTGCTCGGGGTGATTTTATACGAATTGTTCGATATCGCAGAGCGCCGCTTGACGCGTTGGCGCCGCGTGAGGAGCTAAGCGCTCGGCATCCCAGAATATTCGACTCGAAGAAAGGCAGCGTGTAAGAGCTTCTTCGACGAGGCCAGGGTTGCGAATTGTTTTACTTGCGTGATTTGGACTCACTTCGCTCATGGGCCTTACATTGGTGTGGGTGAGGCCGAAGGCGAGCCGGTCGATAAGCACCGCATACGCCTTCGGCTCCTCGAGCTTCTCTCCGAAAACCATGATTTCGAAAAGGCCTCCGTCTTTGAATCCGTAGCCCGAGGCTTTAAAACCGTTTTTCAGGTAGAATGCGCACCTTGCCGCGCGCTTTTCATTGTCGTTTGCGCGCGGATCGCGGGCTTCGATGTCAAGCGCGATGGTCTTTTCTGGATAGCGCTGCTTCAGATCGTCGAGAATTTGGGTTCCGTAGCCTTTATTCCGCTTGTCATCGGCAACGGCGATGTAATACAGATAGACCGCTTTTTCCGTTGCGAGCAGGCATGCGAAACCGCAGAAAACGTCTTCGTCGTAATATGCGACAATTTCCATTCCGTTCATGTTCGAGCGAAGTCTCAAAGACCAAAACGGCACACGTTGCTCGACGGGGAACGCTGTTTCGTAGAGGCGTTTGACGTTATGCGCCGTGGCGCCGAACATAGGTACTTTCTTCATGGTGAGCATGATATTCCTCCTATCGTGCATCCCGCCTGTGAGGGGGTTGCGAATCGTTTGGGCTTCAGTTTGATGCGTGGTCGGCATCGGGGCGGTGAGGCTTGAGACCGACCGTCTGAGATTTGATGGGGGCAAGTCCGAAGAGGGGAAGAGATCCCACGGTGCAACCGATCGTGGCCGCGATAAGCCCCCATTCGGGAATTCCGGCGGCAATGAACAAGCTGGCAAGCGGTGGGCCCATGACATAGAACAGATCCATAATAAGAACTTCGAAATTGCAAGCCGTCGAAACGAGTCCGATATCGAGCATGGCGGGCCACAGCGCGCGGGTGACGCCTGCAATGGGAGGAGTGAGCGCTCCTGCGGCGAAGGAACAGGCCACAACGGCTGCTGGATGGATTTCTGCCATAACGCCTCCCACGAGGCTGAGGATGGCGACAAGTTCAGCCACGCCTAGGATTCGCAAGGCAAGAGGGCCGTGCCCTTTGTCCACGAGCCGCCCGAATACGGGACCGAAGCATGCGACGCCTGCGGTGAACGCTGCCGTTGCCATGCCCGATGCCGCGGCGCCGTAATGGACGCTGACGAAGAGCACCAGTATGAGCGTAACGACTCCCATGGGGAGTCGCGCAAGCGTCATGGATACGACGATGCTCGGAACATGCCTTGTGGACAAGAATGCCCGATATCCCGTTTTCTGCATTGCGTCCCCTCCGGCGTGTCAGCGGCACGATCGGTCGCGCTTTCCCATGGCGCAATGCATTATAGAAAGAGAGGCGCTGCAATCCATCGCAAGAAGAAGAGTATTCAGGCTACTTTCAGTGCTGTGATGAGGCCGTGCTACATCACATGCTCGTGAATGCTGGGAAGGGCGACGATAAAGCATGCGCCGCCTTCGGCGCGGTTGAACGCTTCGATGGTTCCGTCGTGCGCGTCGACGATGCTCTTTGCAATAGCGAGGCCGAGTCCGGTGCCTCCGGTGTTGCGCGCGCGGGAGTTGTCGCCGCGGTAGAACCGCGTGAACAAAAGCTTGGGGTCGACGTTGCCGAACCCGGGCCCGTCGTCGAGCACGCTCACGATCGATTGCTCCGCAAGACCCTCCAGCTTGATCGTGACATGCCCGCCTTTGCCGATGAATCGGCATGCGTTGGCGACGAGGTTGTAGATGACTTGCTGCAGGCGTTCTCGGACGCCGAGGACATCGGGAGCCTCTCCGACGATTTCTATTGTGCCGTCGCGTTCCTCGACGAGAGGAGAGAGGGCGTCGGCCACGTCTTCGGCGATGGCGTGAAGGTTCACGCGCTGCATCATGACCGGGTTCGTTCCCTCTTCGATATGCTGAAGAGTGAGCAGTTCGTTCGCCATGTGGGAAAGACGCTCGGATTCGCTGATGATGGTGTGGCAGAAACGCTCCCGCAAGGCTTGCGGCATATCGGGGTCCATGAGCGTTTCGGCGTTGCCTCGAATTGCCGTCAAGGGCGTGCGCAGCTCGTGCGCGACATCGCTAATGAACTGGGTCTGGCGCTTCTGTTGCACGGCGAGGTCGCTCATTTTGGTCTTCGTCTGTTCGCTCAGGGCGGAGAAGTCTTGGGCGAGCAGGTCTGATTCGTATAGTTTTCCATCGGGCGCTATGACGACGCTTGTATCGCCATCAAGAAGGGCTTTTGCGTTCTTGTGGAGCGAGGCGAGGGGGTCTGCCATGTAATGGCCGATGACGAGGCTCACGATAAAAGCGAACGTAGTGCCGGCGAACATCAGCCAGATCAGCAGCCCCAGGTGCTCGAAGCCCACGAACGCCACGGCAATAAGCATGGCAAGGGCGCCTGCCAAGGCGAAAATCCCCGTAAGGATGGAGAAGTATGTCTGTAGGCGTTTCACTCTATGTTATGCACGCAGGCGATATCCGTATCCGCGCACGGTTTCTATAATGGCGGGGTCGAACCCGGCGGCGGAAAGCTTGTCGCGCAGGCGTTTGATGTGGGTGTCGACCGTCTTCGTCTCCGTGATGTACTCCCAGCCCCAGGCTTCGCGCAGCAAGTCTTCGCGCGTGACGACCTTGCCCGCGTCCTTCATAAGGGCGGCGAGCAATTCGAATTCGCGCGGGGTCAGGTCGATGGGGCCGTTTTCGCCCGTTGCCGTATGGCGGTCTTCGTCGAGCGTGATGCCGGACGCGGTGAGCGCGGTGGATTCCTGCTGAGCGTCCATGGAGCCGCGGCGCAGAAGCGCACGCACGCGTGCGATAAGCTCGCGTACGCCAAACGGCTTGGCAAGATAATCGTCGCCTCCGATTTCGAGGCCGACGACCTTATCGAGCTCGGTGTCTCGAGCCGAAAGGAACAGAACGGGGGCGTTCGTTTTGCTGCGCAGCCGGCGGCAGAGCTCGTAGCCGTCCATGCCGGGGAGCATGATGTCAAGGACGAACAGGTCGTAATGCTTGTGCATGGCGGCCTGAAGGCCCTCTTCGCCGTTCGAGGCCACGTCGACCTTGAAGCCTTCTTTCATAAGGCTGTAGGAAACGAAGTCGGTGATGGATTGCTCGTCGTCTACGACGAGGATGGATTCTGCTTCTTCGTTCATGTCGTTCCTTTCGTCGAGATGGCCTGGGCATCTCGTCGTGCTTCGGGAATCGATGCTTTTTGCGTCGGCTCGGTGACTTTTATCATATCATGCATGAGAAATGATGCCGCACTGTAGCGCAAGAGTTGCCTTTGCGTTGCACACGTGTTGACGAATGTTAAGCTTTCAATGATGAACTTCGCCCTTGATTGGCTGGCGTCGCGTGTTGTTGACGTGACATGGCGGAAAGCACCATGTCGATTGCCTCTTGTTTCGAATGGATGTCCATTTTTGCATAGATACGCTTTGTGTACCCTTTAACCGTGTTGCGAGCAAGGTACAGTTCGTTGCATATGAACGATACATCACGTCCGCGTGCAAGAAGAGATAGAATCTCGGTTTCTCTTTTCGTCAATCCGTGTTTTTTGGCAATAAGCTCACAGGCGATACTGTACTCTCGCTCTGAGCCTCCGCCGAATGCTGCTGCCCGCAGCAGGGCGCTCTCTTCGTCGTGTTTTTTGATTTCGCTTTGCTGCTCTTCGATGATACGCTCGTAGGAGCGACAACGGTTCTCAAGTTCAATGTGGGTGGCGTTCGTTCTCCATGTACGAACAATGAATGCTGTCGAACCGATTGCGCAGGCGATCCATGCTACTTCTCGCGCTGCAATGCCGCTGCCGCTTGTAGCTCCAAGGGCGCCGGGGAGGTAGAGGCCGGAGAAAAACAGCAAATGCGATATTGCGTAAGCGCTCGCTATGCACGCTATGGCTGCGCGCGGCATGGCTGAAAGACGGTCGATGAATAACGAAAAGAGCAAAAGGCCCGTTATTTGGAAAAAGGCGGAAAAAAATAGCACGGTCGCACTGCCGGGCAGTAGGCATGCGACGGCGGATGCCGCCACGACCCATTCGGAGACGGCTCCGTAATCGCGGCGCCTGCTGGCTATCACCCAAGCGATGAAGCAGAGAGCTCCGATGGGGGCGCCGATGGCGGAAGCTATTTCCGATGCCGTTTCTCCTTCTGCGCCGCGAGAGAGAGCCATAAGCGCGCCGTAGGCAAGGGAGGCGATTAGGTATCCTGTGCAGGGGGCGAGCCAATCTGTTTTTCCGAGGCTTAGCAAGTTTTTTATTGAAGCATCCGTTTTTCCGTTTTCCGAAAAAAGCCTGCTTGAATCGACGCGCAAGGCGCATGTTGCTGATGCCACAGTCAGGATGCATGCGGGAATGACACCCGCGTCGAAGAAAATGGAAACGCCCAGAAAAAGGCATTCGCCCACCAGGGCTTGCCATCCTTGGACGATGGCTTGGTGACGTTCCGTGAATTCGGTCAGGAAGGCAAACCAAAACATCATAGTGGGGGCAAGCCCCATTCCGCAAAGTATGCCTGCGAGAACGGACGTTTCCACATTGCTGCCAAGAATGGCGGGTGCGCACAAGCCGCAGAGAAGTCCCACGTACCCTATTGCCACGCCTACCATGCCGATTCTTCTTGGGACCTTAAACGCGAAGACGGCTATGGCTACGAGCGAGAGGCATTCTGCCGGCCGAGCATACGTATTATAAGTTCGCAGCCATTCCGTTGATGCCCAGGGTGCAAGTGCGTCGGGGAAAAAGCAAATGACATTTACGCAGCAAAGCATCGAAAAGCCTATGACAATGCGGGCGTGGTTGCCTTTCATTTTTCCGCCTCTCGTTTTTGCGCATTCTGACTTCACTTGCAAGGCTATCACAGCGGTACTTGGTGTGGCGCGTGCGTTTATTCGTCCAGGGCCAAAACCCCACCGTAGGGGTCTAGTGTCAAATGCCTGATAAAGCCATGATTTTTTTCGTACGAAATGATAGCTTCCCTCGGGGCTGTCATCAGGAGGAGGAGAACCCATGGCCGTTTCAAGAAGAGGATTTGTTGGTGCCGCTCTTGCAGGCGCGTTTGCAGCATGCGGGCTTGCAGCGTGCTCGCCGTCGGTGTCCAGCAGCGGAAAGGAATCCGCATCGAATGATGCTGTCGATTGGAAGTCAAGACTCGATGTCATGCTTTCAAGTGCGCTGCCCGGCAATACGTCTGAGGATGTGGACGTTCAAGAAACCCAGGACTATGATGTCGTGGTTGTAGGTGCCGGATGCTCGGGCACCAATACCGCCGTGCGTGCTGCGCAGGCGGGGCTTAGGGTCGCCATTGTGGAGAAAACTTCTCATCTTGGCGGCGCAAGCCTGAAATCATGGGCTCCGTCTGTTCCGAACAGCTCTTTCGCTAAGGCCGCTGGTGTGACTACCGATACCGAGCCGATTATCCAAAGCTGGATTGCCGATTCGCATTGGCGCGTGGATGCGGCCGCGATTCGCCAGCTGGTCAACTCCTCATCGGCTGCTGTCGATTGGATGGCTGAACTCGGGTGGAATTTCACCTATTTAGGCATGGGAGCCGATATTACCGCGCTTCCCGAATATGACGAGCGCGGGCCGCTTTTTGACGCCATGGTGGAAGAATTCGTCAAACCTGAGGGGGCGCTGTTCTTCGAAACCACTGCAAAGCGCTTGGTTAAAAACGAAGACGGCTCGATTGGTGGTGTAGTAGTTGTCGACAATCAGGGTCGCGGCATGCAACTAAATGCGCGCGCCGTGGTTATTGCGACGGGCGGCTACGGGGCAAATGCTGCTATGGTGAAGGCGGCTTTCGGTTTCGAGGGCGTGTTCGCAGGCTTGCCTCAGAATATTGGAGAAGGCCTTGAGATGGCATGGCATGCAGGCGCGTGCAAGCCGCAGAACTTCGGCGGTCAAATGTTGCACCAGACGTTGGCGCGCGCAACCGATTCTCTGCTGTCGTCGTTCGACGATTTTCCCGCCAAGTACCCCATGATTCTTTCCTACGTGGCCAACGTGCTCAATGTGGGACCGACGGGTAAACGTTTCCGTAGCGAGTCGCTTGTGCTGGACGCGGTTCCTGCTGCTAACTCGAGCGCTTATCAGGGGTCGTTTCATTACGTAATCGTGTCCAAGTCCATGATGGACACGCTTGAGGCACAGGGTCTTGCCGGCTTGGGTGTTGATTACTCGCCTGGATTGCCTCCTGACGACAAGCCTGTTTACGACCTGGATACGCCCTGGGAGGGGATTACGGACGTATTCGACCGGATGGTCGAGGATGGAAAAGGGTACAAGGGCGACACCGCCGAAGACTTGGCGCGTGCTGCAGGCATGGACGCTGAAATCTTTTCCGCCCAGCTGGCATCCTATGACGCTTCTTGTGAAGCGGGGGTTGACGAACAGTACGGCAAGCCTGCGGCATATCTGAAGAAGCTCGGCGAGGGGCCGTATTATGCGATTATCGCCGAAGAAAACAACCTCTGTTCGTGGGGAGGGCTGCTTGTAATACCGATTATCAGGTGCTCGACGATGCGAAGCTGCCGATTAAGGGCCTGTATGCGGTCGGAAACGAAGCGGGCGGAAACTTGTACAACGACACCTATGTCGGATTTGGCTATGGGATGGCTAATACGATTACGTCGGGATATCTATGTGGTACAAAGCTTGGGGAAGCCCTGTCGTAGGACAGCGGTTTTTGAGCCTGCATGCTGGGTTCTTCTTGTCGTAACTCGCTTTGTTTCTGCACTACCGTCGTATTGGGTTCGTCCAATACGACGGTTTTTTTGTTGGGCTTGCGTACTGCGTCTCGGATCAATTGCGTGCGGCAGGGCCTTTGCATGCTCTTTTTGCTTAGGCGTTCTTCGTTTTCGGGGTACCGATTCTGGAGAGGATAGGGGCGTTCGTCAAAGTTGCACGTGCCAAGCGCTGATGGCGGGTAGAATGAATTTCATTCGTTAATCTCCATCGAGCAGGAAAGGAAGGGCCCGACGTGTTGTCAGACATTGAAATTGCCCAGTCCGTAGCCCCCGAGCACATTTCCGCCATTGCGGAGCGTGCCGGCGTCCCCGAAAAGTATCTTGAGATGTACGGCTCATACAAGGCCAAGGTAGATTACAACTTGCTGCTCGATGAAAAGCATGAGCCCGGCAAGCTTATCCTGGTGACCGCCATCAATCCCACGCCCGCAGGCGAAGGCAAAACCACCACGACGGTCGGTCTGGCCGACGGCATGCGCAAGATCGGCAAAAACGTGGTTGTTGCTCTGCGCGAGCCTTCGCTTGGCCCCGTGTTCGGCATCAAGGGTGGCGCTGCAGGCGGCGGCTGGGCCCAGGTCGTTCCCATGGAGGACATCAACCTTCACTTCACAGGAGACTTCCACGCCATCGGCGCTGCGAACAACCTGCTTGCCGCTATGATCGACAACCATATCCACCAGGGCAACGAGCTCGGGTTCGACGTGCGCAAGATCACGTGGAAGCGCGCGGTTGACATGAACGACCGTCAGCTGCGCAATATCGTCTGCGGCATGGGTGGCAAGGCCCACGGCGTGCCGCGCGAGGACGGCTTCGACATCACGGTTGCCTCTGAGATCATGGCCATCTTCTGCCTGGCTACTAGCATCACCGACCTCAAGGAGCGCCTTGCGCGCATCGTGGTCGGCTACACGCGCGACGACCAGCCTATCACCGCTGGTCAGCTGAACGCCGAAGGCGCCATGACCGCATTGCTCAAAGACGCCCTGAAGCCCAATCTCGTACAGACGCTCGAAGGTACCCCCGCATTCGTGCATGGCGGTCCCTTCGCAAACATCGCTCACGGCTGTAACTCCATCATGGCGACTCGCATGGCTATGGCTTTGGGCGATTACTGCATCACCGAGGCCGGCTTCGGCGCGGACCTTGGTGCCGAGAAGTTCCTCGACATCAAATGCCGCCTTGCGGATTTGAAACCCGATGCCGTCGTCGTTGTTGCCACCGTTCGCGCGCTTAAGAACCATGGCGGCGTTGCCAAGGCCGATCTTAACGAAGAGAATCTCGAAGCCCTTGAGGCCGGTCTTCCCAACCTGCTGCAGCATGTGGAAAACATTACGAAGGTCTACAAGCTTCCTTGCGTCGTCGCCATCAACGCGTTCCCGACCGATACCAAGGCAGAGCTCGACCTGGTCGAGGCCAAGTGCAAAGAGCTCGGCGTCAACGTGGCTTTGTCCGAGGTGTGGGCGAAAGGCGGCGAAGGCGGCATGGCCTTGGCGGAAGAGGTCGTGCGCTTGTGCGAAGAGCCGAACGATTTCAGCTTCGCCTACGAGGACGACCTGTCGATCGCCGAGAAGATCGAGGCCATCGCTCAGTGCGTCTATCATGCCGACGGCGTTGATTTTACGCCTGCTGCAAAAAAAGAGATTGCGCAGCTTGAGGCGCTCGGTTTCGCCCATATGCCTGTTTGCATGGCGAAGACCCAGTACAGCTTCTCCGACGACCAGACGAAGCTCGGCGCTCCGCGCGGTTTCCGCATCACGGTGCGCAAGGCGAAGGTTTCTGCCGGTGCTATTTATTGTCGCTTTGACGGGCGATATCATGACCATGCCCGGTCTTCGAAACGTCCCGCCGCTGAAAGAATCGACGTAGACGAAACAGGCAAGATTTCCGGCTGTTTGGGAGGAATCGTCCGTTTGGGCGAAAAAGAACGTGGGGCGCGCCGGCTGAAGAGCCGGCGCACTGTTTTTTTGCCGATGGTCGGCGGTGCTTCCGACCATCGGTGGCTGATATTGATTTTCGCAGGAGTCTCGGTGATAGATACGAATTCACGGACGATGCAAGCAAGGCGCCTGTTCCGGGCGGCGGCGGGGCATCGGCTTATGCCGGCGCGCTTGCGGCGGCGCTTGGTTCCATGGTCGCCAACCTTACGATTGGCAAACCCAAGTTCGCCGATCGCGAACAGGCCTTGCAAGAAACCCTTGCCAGGCTTGACGCCTATCGCAGCGAGTTGATTTCCTTGATTGAGGGTGATGCCGAGGCATTTTCGAAGCTTGCCGCGTGTTGGAAGATGCCGAAGGGCACGGAGGAAGAACGGGCTTGTCGCTCACGCGCGGAGCAGGAAGCCCTGCACGCCGCATGCGAAGTCCCGCTCTCCATTATGCGCGTGTGCGCCCGAGTTGTCGAAGCGGACGAATACCTCGTGCTCAATTCGGCGAAGCTTGCCCTGTCCGACGTGGGAGCTTCAGCGGTGCTTGCGAAAGCAGCGCTTGAGGCTGCGTCATTGAACGTGTTCATCAATACGGGTCTTATGGAGGATAGCGCCAAGGCTCTTGCGTACGAAGAAGAAGCGAACGGACTGATAGGGAAAACCGCCCCCGCGGCCGACAAAGTGCATGCTGCGGTGCGCGAAAGCATTGTCCGGGTGAGATAGGTTCGTAGAAACGGGGTGTAGAGGAGAACAGAATGCCTCGAATTCTTGCAGGCAAGCCGATTATCGACGCTTTGAAGGAGGACGGTCTAAAGCGCGTTGCCGCGCTGAAGGATCGCGGCATCGACCCTGTGTTGGCCATCGTACGCATCGGAGCTCGTCCGGACGACCTGTCCTATGAACGAACCGCTATCAAACGGGCGGAAGCTCTGGGCATCGGCGTGCGCTTGCTTCAGCTCGATGAGGACGCTGGCCAGGATGCGCTGATGAAAGCCATTGGCGAGATAAATGCCGACCAGGGCATTCACGGGTGCTTGATGTTCCGTCCGCTTCCGGCGGGCTATGACGAAGAGGCGGCGTGCGAAGCGCTTGACCCGCGCAAAGATGTCGACGGCATTGGCCGTGCGGCATTGGCGCGCGTGTTCACGGGTCGCGGCGAAGGTTTTGCTCCCTGCACGGCGGCGGCATGTCTTGAGATGCTTGACGGCTACGGCATACCCATCGAGGGAAAGCACGTTGTCGTAGTGGGTCGCAGTCTGGTGATTGGGCGTCCCGTGGCCATGATGCTGCTCGAGCGCAACGCCACCGTGACGGTGTGCCATTCGCGCACGGAAAACCTGCCTGCCGTTGTGAAAGCCGCCGATATCGTAGTGTTGGCTACGGGTCGTGCCAGGGCGTATGACAAAACGTATTTCTCGTCTGGGCAGATCGTGCTCGACGTGGGCATCAACATGGACGAGGATGGGAATTTGTGCGGTGACGCCAATTTCGATTCTGCGGAGGGCGTCCTTGGCGACGAAGGGGCCATCACGCCGGTTCCTCGCGGTATCGGCGGCGTGACCACGAGCGTGTTGATGAAGCATGTGATCGAGGCGGCGCAACGTTGCGAATGCTAGAACTGCGGAGAAGAACAGAAAAGAACTGAGGAGGCGGACACATCGGCGTCCGCCTTTTTTGCTGCAGACCGAACTTTACTTCGATCTGACTCCCCCTTGACGTGCGTTTGATAACGGCTTCCTAAAGTACTCCGTGGCGTTTGTTCGCAGTGAAACGAATTTTCGATGAAAGGAATGCCGAACAATGAAAGCTAAGAAACTCCTTGCACTCGCCCTGTCTTGCGTGTGCGCTCTCGGTGCGTTTGCCCTGGCAGGATGCTCGGGCGGAAGCGACGCTTCTTCCGACGGGTCCGGTTCTTCCACGGGCGGGGCAATCTCTGTCATCTCTCGCGAGGACGGCTCCGGTACGCGTGGGGCATTCACCGAGCTCTTCGAGATCGAGGATGCTGATGGCAACGACGCAACCACCACCTCCGCGGTCGTTACCAACTCCACGTCGGTCATGATGACCACGGTTGCCGGCGACCCGAACTCCATCGGATATATCTCCCTTGGCTCCCTGAACGACACGGTGAAAGCCGCTGAGATCGATGGCGTTGCTCCGAGCGCCGATGGCGTGAAGGACGGTTCTTACAAAGTTGCACGTCCGTTCAACGTCGTTGCTGGCCAGAATCTTTCCGATGTCGCACAGGACTTCCTCAACTTCATCATGAGCTCTGACGGTCAGGCTGTTGTGAGCGAAGAGAACTACGTCTCCGTGGCAGACGATGCTCAGCCCTACACCGCTTCCGGTAAGTCCGGCAAGGTTGTCGTCGCCGGCTCTTCTTCCGTGACCCCCGTCATGGAGAAGCTCGCCGAGGCATACCAGGCCCTGAACCCCGATGTCAACATTGAAGTCCAGCAGTCTGACTCTTCCACCGGCGTTCAGTCCGCCATCGATGGCACTTGCGACCTTGGCATGGCCTCTCGCGAGCTGAAGGACTCCGAAACCTCCCAGGGCGTTAAGCCGGTTGTCATCGCCATGGATGGCATTGCGGTTGTCGTCAACAACGATTCCGCCGTCAGCGGCCTGACCTCTGAGCAGGTTAAGGGTATCTTCACCGGCGAAATCACCGACTGGTCTGACGTCGCGTAGCGATTACACGTTATGAAAGGCATCAAAGAGTCTCTCGCGAAGGTGCTTTTCACGGCTGCTGCGGGGGTTTCGATCCTCGCAGTAGCCTTGATATGCGTCTTCCTCTTCGCAAGCGGTGTGCCCGCTATTGGAAAAATCGGTGTGGTCGAGTTCCTTACGGGAACTGTATGGCGTCCGGCAAGTGAGACGTTCGGCATCTTGCCGATGATTCTAGGCAGCATCTACGCAACGCTTGGAGCACTTGTCATCGGCGTTCCGACGGGTCTTTTCTGCGCCGTGTATCTTTCTCGCTTTGCCAGCCCTCGCGTTAAGCGCATCGTGACGCCCGGCGTTGAGCTTCTCGCCGGCATCCCCTCGGTTATCTACGGCTTCTTCGGCCTTGTAGTGCTCGTACCGCTTATTCGCCAGTTCTTTCACGTGCAAGGCATGAGCCTGCTTGCCGCATCCATCATCTTGGGCGTGATGATTCTTCCCACTATCATCACGGTCGCTCGCAATGCGCTCGATGCGGTTCCTGACAGCTACTACGAAGGCGCGCTCGCGCTTGGAGCTGATCACGAACGAAGCGTGTTTCGCGTCCTGGTTCCTGCTGCGGGGTCGGGCATCATGGCGGGTGTCGTTTTGGGCATCGGTCGTGCTATCGGCGAGACGATGGCGGTGGTCATGATCGCAGGCAACCAGGTCCAGATTCCCAGCAGCATTCTTGAAGGCGTGCGTACGCTTACGACCAATATCGTCATGGAGATGGGCTATGCGGCCGACTTGCACCGCGAGGCGCTTATCGCGACTGCTGTGGTCCTGTTCGTGTTCGTGCTTATCATCAATCTGGCTTTTGCCGCTCTGAATGCGAGGTCTAAGAAGTAATGAATAACGTCTCTTCGTCTGCCGCGCGCAAGCCGCATAAGAGAAAGTCATCCGTCTTCTTGAACCTTCTCGTGCACTGCGCTGCAGTTCTTACGGTTGCCGTGCTCGTGGTGATCGTCGGTTACATTCTTGTTATGGGTGTTCCGAATCTAAGGCCGGAACTGTTCTCCGTCGAATACAACTCGGAGAATGTCTCCATGCTTCCTTCCCTGGTCAACACCTTGCTCGCTGTTCTCCTTACACTGGTCATCGCCGTGCCTCTTGGCGTCATGGCGGCGATATTTCTCGTGGAATACACCACGCGAGGCAACAAGTTCGTCAAGGTGGTGCGCGTTACCGCTGAGACCCTCGCGGGCATTCCGTCCATCGTGTACGGCTTGTTTGGCATGCTCTTCTTTGTGACGTTTCTGAAATGGGGCCTCTCGCTTCTTTCGGGATGCCTGACGCTTGCGATCATGGTGCTTCCCACTATTATG
>JBKTHK010000003.1:0-72737 GCA_047240885.1 Slackia sp.
CCGCCCTCCTCGCGGAGGGCTGCCGCGTCAAGCGGCGAGGTTGTATATTACGCGCGTCCGCCGCCCTCCGCAAGACTCCGTTTCGCGCTCCATAATTCCTCCATATTTATGCAAAATCTGCTTCGCTTGCTCTTGGGAACAACCCCGCCCGGGCTTGCGCCCCATAGCCAAATGGACCCGATGGCATACCGCAGCTTCGAGGGCGGGAACCATCTAGGGACCGAGTCGGCGGTTTCGCCCATATGCGCGCAAAGCCTATCCGTACATGAAGACGAACATCCCTATATAGTGAGCATGTTTTATATAGAGAAAAGAAAACCCGCCCACAGGGGACGGGTTGAGTATTTGGCGGAGGAAGTAGGATTTGAACCCACGAGAGCTTTCGCCCTGCTTGTTTTCAAGACAAGTGCCTTCAACCACTCGGCCATTCCTCCAAAGTGGTTGAAGCATACCACAAAGACCGCAAGCAGACCTAGAAAGTGGTGCGCCCCTTCGAAACTACACCGAAATAGGCGTCTTTCTTGAACAACGGTTGGTCAGTAGCCAAACCCAACGAACCTATCGCATTCAACATCTTCGAAAACCCACGGTCACATGCGCCGCATGAGACTGAACACGAAGAAACGACGGCCGATTCCGACCGTCGTTTCCTTACGAATGCACGTCAAAACGTGCCGATAACCAAGACGCCCCGCGTTGAGGGGAGGGGAAATCGCAGGAGCGCTTGTTGCGAATGGTCTCTTGCGGAAGCCTACTTGCCGGCTGCAGCGTTCTCGCCTGCAATCTTGCCGTACGTCACGCACATGGAAGAACTGAGGCCCTTGAGAGAAATGGGATACTGCACGTTGAAGCGTCCACCCTGAGGAGCGCCGCACACATACAAGCCCTTGATGATCTCGCGGTCGGTGCTGTAGACGTGGCAATCCTCGTCGGACTCAAGACCGCCCAGGTTGCCCAGGGTAAGCGCACAACCGCACTCCGCTGCGTAGAACGGGCCGTTCTCCAGAGCGAACAGACGCTGGGAGCTCTTGCCGAAATCGGTGTCTTCGCCCGCCTTCGCCAGCTCGTTGTAACGCTCGATGGAGGCCTTGGCAGTTTCGACATCCATGCCCTCGATCATGCCGAGAAGCTCTTCGATGGTGTCGGCCTTCAGAGCGACCCTCTTCGACTGCGGTGTCGATATCCGCACTGGTGCGAACGTTGATGCGCAAACCGGAAGCGGTGTATTCGGGCAGCGCCTCCTCACGATAGATGCACGCAACGCCGTGGGCGGCGGGGAAATACTGCAGCTGCTCGGGCCAGGAGGCGTCGAAGAACTGATACGCCTTGCGCTGCGGCTGAAGCTCCACCTGATTCTCGAGCTGCTGACCGGCAATATCTTCGTTCATGAAGCGCTTGCCATGCAGGTTCAGCCACAAAAAGCCGTTGTTGCCAATGACGCCGCGGCCGTCGGCGCCTGCGCCGCCGCCCATGTGGTGAATCATCGGAGCATGCCACTGCTCAACAGCGGCACCGGCCCACACGCCCATCTTGTGGCCATCTCCGACGTTGGTGTAATTGCCGTCGGCGTCCATATCCAAGCTCAGAATCTGGATGCCGTTTTCGACGCACTGGGGTGCGTAGAACTTCATCATCTCTTCGTTGGCAAGATAGTCGCCGGTTGCCAGGACCACGCTTTTCGCGTTGATCTTGATGTACTTCTCGGAGCCTGCCGCCTGGGCGTAAATGCCCGCGACGGAACCAGAGTCGTCGGTAATCAGCTTGACACCCTTGGTGTTGTAGCGAACGTCGGCGCCTGCGTCGACCGCGACCTGCAGGTTGTCCGCCATGACGGTGGCAAGGTTGCTAAAGCCGACCGACGTGGGATAGCAGGGCATTTCCTCTTTAGTGTAGTCATACGATTCCAGCATGGGAACGAAGTACGGATAAAGGTAGTTCGCCTGGCTTTCTTCAGGAACTTCGGAATAGCTCTCCTCGGTAATATAAAGATTCGCGCTCGGCTCGATGAACCAGTCGAGAGCTGCGCCGGATTCGTTGGACCAACGATTGATGATGCTGTAGCTGCTATGGTGGCTGCACTCGGTCATATGCATATTGGCGATCATCTTCTTGTCGAGGAAGCCATCGCCGCGGCCCCATTTCTCCTGAGTCGCGCCGCCAAGAACGGCGAGGTCGCTTGCGACGCTGTTGAGCTTGGGCGAAGCCTCGAGGCATACAAGCTTGGCACCCTGCTCTGCTGCAGCACGAGCGGCAGGAACGCCAGAGCAGCCAAGACCCACGACAACAACGTCAGCCTCAAGCTCTTCCTCAACATCGGCGTCGGCGATTTCAGGGGCTTCACCAAGCCAAGGCATTGCGCCCGTGCCGTCGTAGCCAACCGTGGTGGCAGACGTCGAAGAAGATGCGGAGGTCTCTTCCTCCTTGGAAGACGATGCGCTGGGAGCGCATCCCGTCAATGCCGCGCCGCCCGCAAGCGCCGCGCCCGCAAGCGCCGCGCCGGACAAGAAATTACGACGGCTGATTCCCTTGGTTTCGTTCAACATGATTCCCTCCTCTTTCAACAACCGAACAATGCGCCAGAAAACAAGAGGCCGTGCCCGACCGCGTTATGCAAGACGTACGAAGGTCGCGCTGCCGGCCTGCCCGCGCCGGTAGCATCGTTGCGGATATCCGATGAATACATCGTGCCGCCAACGGGCAAAAAGCGCACCAACCGCAATGGTTGAATCAGAATCGTCAGACGAAAAAGCAGCGCCCTCCTGACGCAAGGCAAAGCATGCATCTGGAACACCTTGCTTGCGAAAAAATTCGGACATGCCAAATTGCCTGGTCACTCGCATCAACCATGATGGTTGGATCTTCGGGGCGAGGTGCTTGTTGTGCGATAATACGGCGAACAAGTTCTGGAGGGGGACCATTGATAGATTCGCGCGTACCGGGGCTGGCGCCTCGGCATATTCGCTTCGCTATAGGCTATGCCTGCACATGCATCTGGGCCGTCGTCTTGCTCTCTTCGGCGGCGTTCAACGCCCCTCAGGCGCCCTACACCGTCGCAGCATCCATGCTTCCGGGGCTTGTGGCGTGCCTGAGCAGCATCTTTCTTTTCAAGCGATTCCCCTCTATTTCAGGACGAACCCCGTTCGTCATGCTGGCGGGAGCACTCGTCTGCGCCGGCACGTTCATGTGCACACATCCAGCGCCCGCCAACATTGCCGCCCTCCATATCAGCGGGCTGGTTCTGTCGGGCTTTTTCGCCATCACCCTCATCATGGCATGGTTCGACACGTTTGCACGACTGAACCCTCGCGCCATTATCGTGCTGGCAGGATGCGCGGTAAGCATCGCGGCATTCGCGTGCTGGGGCATTCTTTCGTGCCCTCGCGAAGCGGCAAGCCTCATCACCTCGGCCCTGCCCCTTCTCTCGGTCGCCCTTCTTCCGAAAAAACCCGAAGGCGACCGTCTTCAGCAGAGCATGTCTGGACGCACCTTGCGCGAAGTGCTTTCCGCCGCCGTACCGCTGAGAACGCTTCTCGGCCTTTCGATCACGTTCTTCATCGTGCGCTCCATGGCCGCACTCGCACCCGAGTTCGAGCGGTTCGGCGCAACAGTCTCCCCCGCCTCGCTGATCGCCCCTCTTTGCATTACCGCATTCTTCATTGAAGCGCGCTTCTGGTAAAGCGCCATCTGACCCGTCTATCTTTACAAGATTCTGCTTGCGGGATTCGCCGGTGTAGTTTTCCGCTGGCATCCTCGATAGAATCACGTCGTCGCTTGTGTTCTACTCCATTATCGTCTGCGAGGTCATGACGTGGACCATGCTTTCCCTCTGGGCGAAGAAAACGCCCGTCGTTCCCCATGTTGTTTTCGCCGTAGGATGGATTGCCGAATGCGCGGGCAACGCCCTGGGGCAGACCGTCGCTCCCCTTCTTGCCGCCCAAGGCGGCACATTTTTCGCGGTTGCCATCTTCCTCATCATTCTGGCCGTCGGCTTCGCCTTCAGCGAGGGGCAGCTGGTCCTAGATATGGACCTCGAGGAAAGCGACGCCTGCAACAGTCCCGCCGCAGCGGATGACGCAGGCAAAAACGTCGAAAGCGGCGCTGAAGAGAGCGATTCCGAGAATAAAGCGCCGAGCAATACGACATCGGACGACTCCATGGGTCGTTTTGCCGCGCAATACGACATTTCCTCGCGAGAGCAAGACGTGCTTGCCCTGTGGATTGCCGGTCGCGGCATGCGCTACATTGAAAACGAGCTCTTTATCAGCGAATCCACAGTGAAATCCCACCTGCGTAGCATCTACCGAAAGTGCGACGTGCATAACCGCGACGAAATCATCTCGCTGTATCAAACGAACGCTAAGTAGACAGGGTCCCACGAGCAAACTCAGTGTACCCACAGCATAGATGAAGAAAAGCCCGCCGAAGCGGGCTTGAGATGCTATATCGCGATGTCTGCAGCGTACGATAGACGCTTAGAGCGTGCGCAGCGCGTCGACCAGCGCCGTCTTGGACTCGGTCTTCTCGTCCTTCATCTTGATAACCTTCGCAGGAACGCCGGCAACAACCGCACCCGCAGGGACGTCGTTGACCACAACAGCGCCCGCTGCGACAACGGCGCCTTCGCCCACGCGAACCCCTTCAAGAACAACCGCGTTTGCGCCCATCATGACGTTATCCTCGACGATTACGGGCGTAGCACTTGCAGGCTCAACCACGCCCGCAAGCACCGTGCCGGCGCCGATATGGCAATGCTTGCCGACGATTGCGCGGCCGCCCAGCACGCAGCCCATGTCGATCATGGTTCCTTCACCGATGACGGCACCGATATTGATGACGGCCCCCATCATGATGACGGCGTTATCGCCGATTTCAACCTGGTCGCGAATGATGGCGCCGGGCTCAATGCGCGCATTGATGCCCTTTTTGTCCAACAGCGGCACGGCGGAATTCCTGCAATCGTTTTCGACTTCGTAATAGTCGATGCAGTCGGCATTTTCCTCCAAAACAGGCTGCAGGTCGGCCCAGTCGCCGAAAACGATTTTGCCCTTGCGACTTCCGAAGACCTTCACCTGCCCCTTGGCTGCATTGGCGGCGTAGTCAATCTTCTGACCAGGCTTTTCGCGGACATACAGCTTGACCGGGGTCTTTTCTCAGACGTTGCAATGAAATTGATGATTTCCTCTGCGTTCACGATGAACCTTTCTTTCTCTATAGATGCAGGTGGACCTAAACGCGCGTCCAAGCGAGCGGTGTTACGCCGGGTGCGAAAATAAGCAACGGCGCCGCTGCGGCGGACATCGCATACGAGCAAGGATGCTAGCCGAACATCAGCTCGTCGAACGAATAGAAGCCCGCTTCGCGCGAAACGATTTTCTTCGCGGCGGACACGGCTCCTGCCGCGAAGATTCTACGACTTGTCGCACGATGAGTCAGCGCGACTTCTTCGTCCTGACCGAAGAAGTGCACCGCGTGCGTGCCGGCGACCGTGCCGCCACGCAGGGCATGTACGCCGATTTCTTTGGCGGGGCGCTTGCCGCATGCCTTCGCGTCCATATACAGGTCGAATTCGCCGGCGGGATTCACGGCGTCGAGCAGAAGCTTCGCCGTTCCGCTCGGAGCATCCACTTTCTGGTTATGGTGCGTTTCGACGATTTCGATATCGAACCCGTCCAACGCCGCCGCAGCCTCGGCGGCAAGACGGCGCAGCACCGCGACGCCAAGCGAGTAATTCGCGCCAGAATGACAGGGACGCCTCACCGAGCACGAACGCGCGCCATTTCGTCTTCGTCATAGCCCGTTGTGCCAGAAACGAGGGCAGCATTCGTACGATGCACGTACGCCTCCACATGCGGCAGCATGTCCTTATGGGAGAAATCGATGCCACGTCCGCCTCGGGAGCCCTCTCGGCAAGCGCGTCCATGGTCTCGATGCCGACAATTCCTGCAAGTTCGCACGATTCGTCCGCTTACAAGCTCGCAATGATGGTGCCCATGCGGCCGTTTCCTACGATCAGAACCTAGTCAACCAGACCAACCCTTTCAGGCTTCGGCGACGCGAACCTTACCGGCTTCGGAAAGCTCGCACAGAGGCAGGCGGTAGACGGCCTTGCCCATGCCCATCATCTCGAGAGCGCCCTTTACGGGAATGGGATTGACCTCACAGAACAGCGCGTCGATAAGATCAAGGCAACGAAGCTGCTCGGCCAACGCCTCGTCGTGGCGTCCTTCGAGGTAATTCCAGGTCATTTCGTGAACCTCGCGCGGCATGACGTTCGCCCATACGGAGATGACGCCTTTCGCTCCCAGGGACATCAACGGCACCACGATGTCGTAGTTGCCGGAGAACATGACGAAGTCGTCGGACAGGAAACGGGCAATCTTGGTTGCATACGAAATGCTGCCCGAAGCCTCCTTGATGCCGAAAGCGTTGGGATGCTTGGCGAGGCGCCCGACATTGCGCGGGGAGATGGAGCAGCCTGTGCGGCCGGGCACGTTGTAGAGGATGCACGGAACGTCCACGGCGTCGAGGACGGTCTTGAAGTGTTGGTAGATCCCCTCTTCGTTGCTTTTGTTGTAATACGGCGTGATCAACAAAAGACCATCGACGCCAAGATTTTGATAGCTCAGGCTTTTTTCGAGCATGGTCTGCGTGGTGTTAGAGCCGCTGCCGGCAATAACAGGCACGCGACCAGCCACGCGCTTGACGGTGAATTCGCACACCGCATCGTCTTCTTCATGAGACATCGTTGAGGATTCTCCCGTGGTGCCGAGCACCAGGATGGCGTCGGTGCTGCCTTCGAGATGGAAATCAATCAGACGGGCAAGCGCGTCGAAATCGACGCTGCCATCTTCGGCGAACGGAGTTACCAGGGCCACGATAGAACCCTGCAGGCCTTTCAAGCTCTTTCCCATGATGCGGTTCCTTTCGTTTGCACTTCTTTGCTTATGAGCGTGTTCCGCGGGCAACGGACTAAGACGTTGCCCGTGCGTACCGAATTGTTAGCTGCGTTTCGACAGGCCGGAAAACTCGTCGAAGCAATCGAGCGTGGCAAAATAGTCCGCCGGCGTTTCCGCGCGACGAATGAGCTGCGTTGCGCCGTCCTCGCGAAGGAGAATCTCGGCCGAACGAAGCTTTCCGTTGTAGTTGTAGCCCATAGAGTGGCCATGCGCACCCGTATCGTGAATGACCAGCAGATCACCCGCCTCCACCTGGGGAAGCTTGCGATCTATGGCGAACTTGTCGCTGTTTTCGCACAAGCCGCCCACCACGTCGTACACATGGTCGCACAAGGCGTCTTCCTTGCCCGCAACCGTGATGTGGTGGTATGCGCCGTATATCGCAGGACGCATCAGGTTGACCGCGCACGCGTCCACGCCGATATACTCCTTGTGGATATGCTTCTCGTGGATAGCACGCGTGACCAGACATCCGTAAGGACCCAGCATGAATCGGCCAAGCTCGGTGAACAGGGCGATATCCCCCATACCAGCCGGCACCAGCACCTCTTCGTAGACCTTGCGCACGCCTTCACCAATGATGCGAATGTCGTTGGGCTCTTGGTCGGGGCTGTACGGAATGCCGATGCCGCCCGAGAGGTTGATGAACTTGATATGCGCTCCCGTCTCGCGCTGCAAATCGACGGCAAGCTCGAAGAGAACCTTCGCAAGCGCCGGGTAGTAATCGTTGGTGACCGTGTTGCTGCAGAGGAACGCATGAATGCCGAACTCCTTGGCTCCCTTCGCCTTCAGGGTCCGGAAAGCCTCATAGAGCTGTTCGGTGGTCATGCCGTATTTCGCATCGCCCGGATTGTCCATGATGCCGTTGCTGATTTCGAAAAGCCCGCCTGGATTGTATCGGCAGCTGATGGTTTCGGGGATATGGCCGATGGCTTCTTCCAGGAAGTCGATATGCGTGATGTCGTCGAGGTTGATAGTCGCGCCTAATTCGTCCGCCAGCCGGTAATCGGCCGCAGGAGTTTCGTTGGAAGAAAACATGATGTCATGCCCGCGAATGCCGCATGCATCGGAAAGCATGAGCTCCGTGTAGGAAGAGCAATCGCACCCGCAGCCGTATTCGTGCAAAAGGTTGATGAGAAACGGGTTGGGCGTTGCTTTGACAGCGAAATATTCTTTGTAGCCCTCGTTCCACGAAAAGGCATCGCGCAGCGCCTCCATATTGCGTCGGATGCCCGCTTCGTCGTAGAGGTGAAACGGCGTGGGATATTGGGCCGCTATGGCCTCGAGCTGGTCTTTGGTGGCAAACGGCTTTTTCTCCATTGAGGACGCCTTCCTGCTTCTTTGCTCCGCCGCCGAAGCGGCCTGTCTCTATTTACGAAAAACGCCAGCAAGGCGCTGCCTTACTGGCGATACATGACGTATGGCAAATCAGCAAGATAGCGCACCCGCAGCGTTGCTGCGGACAGTCTTGAGGGTATTCCCCGCAAGCCCACCCACGCGCCATGCCTGGCGCATAAGTTCGGCGAGCGCGCCTCCCCCTGACATCAAACGCCTGCCGGCTTTGCCAAGGCTCATCTTGCCCGCGCCTCTATCGATTTAACGAAACTACCGCTTTAGCGTGCGATAGTCAAGCACAATTGCGCAAGCGCATAAGAAAGCAAGATTCCACCGTGGCGGCGCATGTTGAGACCCATGCACAAACGTACGAAATGGCATGGATTTCCGCCCGCAACGCACACCTTGCAGAAAGTTTTGCCATACTGCTCTCAGAAACCATTCTTCCGCCCAACGAAAGGGGCCCGCATGACCGCCGAAACCCATGCAAACGAACTCGAAATGCTTACCCGTTTCCGCCGGGATCTCCATCAAATTCCCGAAGTGGACTTCGACATCCCCGAAACCGTTGCGTATGTCACCGCCGAGCTAGAGCGCGTTCGCAACGCCGTGGTCGCGCAGCATGGCGAGCAATCCTGCGAGGTCTTCTCCCCGTGCAAGAGCACCGTATGCGCGTTCTTCAACAGGGGCACCGAGCGCACCACGGGTATTCGATCGGACATGGACGCGCTGCCCGTGACGGAAAAATCCGGCGCGGCATTCGCCTCGCGCCACGAAGGCATGATGCACGCATGCGGCCACGACGGCCATATGTCCATGGTGCTCGGCCTGGCAAATCACATCGCGGAAACCTTCGACGAACTTCCGCGCAACGTGCTTCTGGTGTTTCAGCCCGCGGAAGAAACCACGGGCGGGGCGGACATCATCTGCAAATCGGGCGTGTTCGAGCGCTACAACGTCGACCGCATGTTCGGCTACCATCTGTGGCCCGATTTGCCAATGGGCTGCATTGCCAGCCGACCGGGCGCGCTTCTTGCGGCAACGAGCGAGGCGACGTTCACCTTCCATGGCAAGGCTACCCACATCGCCAAAGCATCCGACGGAGCCGATTCTCTTGAAGCGGGCATGCGTTTCGTGCTTGGGGCATACGACTACATGGCCGAACGGGCCAAAGAAGAACGTTGCCTTTTCAAGTGCGGACTCATGCAAAGCGGCCAGGCGCGCAATGTCATTTCCTCCCGTACCTATATCGAAGGAAGCCTGCGCACTTATTCGGATGAAATGACCGTTCGCGCGAAAGCGGACCTGGCAAAACTCGCCCAGGACATGGCGGCCGATGCAGGATGCACGGTTGATGTGGATTTCACCGAGGGATATCCGCCTGTTGTCAACAATCCCGAGCTTTTCGAACTTGCCGCATCGCATCTCCCGAATCTGACCGAGCTTCCCAAGCCGCTTCTGATCGCGGAAGATTTCGCCTTCTACCAGAGGCATCTTCCCGGCGTATTCCTGCTGCTGGGAACGGGCACGGGCATCCCCTTGCATGCCGACACCTTCAATTTCGATGAAAACGTACTGGTAAGCGGATTGGAAACATATAAGAAACTGGTACGTATTCCGTAAGATTCCAACACGCCGCCGCCCGCATCCAGCCGACTGTCTTCGCGCTTTTGGCGGCCGCGCATCCGCCCGCGGCCGCCATGCCCTGCGCCGTGCACCCCCGACCGCCATACGAGGTTTTCATGAGCGAACAGACTACAGACTCCATACCCCTTGCCGACACGTTCGTCTTCGAGGGCCCGAGCGAATCGGGGCTATGCAGCGCCACGTTCTACGCCTTCAACACCGTGGTCACGCTGCAGGCTTATGCGACCGACTCTGCAGCGAAGTGCGCGTCAGGAGGATGCGGCAACCGAAGCCCGCAGCGCCAAAGATCTCTGCGGTATTTTCGAAGCCGCTCGTGACCGATGCCGCTTCTTCGAAAACAGGCTCAGCAGAACGCTTTCGCGATCGGATATCTCGCAGCTGAACAACGCCGGCGGGGCGTGGGTTGAGGTCTGCGAGGAAACATACGAGCTGTTGCGGCATTCGTTGCGCTATTGCGAAGAAAGCGGCGGGGTTTTCGACATAACCATGGGGTCCGTCGTGCGTCTGTGGGATTTTCACCAGGGCGTGATTCCTGACGAAAGCGACATCGCCGAAGCGCTGACCCACGTGGACTGGCACATGATCAAACTCGGTATGCGCGAAGAACTCAATCCCCGCAATGACATCTGCCGCAGACCGCGCTTCTCTGTACGCATAGCAGACCCGATGGCGTCCGTTGATGTAGGAGGAACCGCCAAAGGCTACATTGCCGACGACTTGGGCAAACTACTGCAAAACAACGGCCTTTCCTCTTACGTGATCAACCTCGGCGGAAACGTGCTCGCCCACGGGTTGAAGCCCCAGGGCGAACCGTGGCGCGTCGGAATACAGGACCCGAGGGCCTCACGAGAAAGCGGCAACATCCTTGGCGCCGTTCCGCTGGAAAACGCTTCCGCCGTCACCAGCGGAACGTACGAGCGCTGTTTCACGCGCACCGGACGCGCATCTCATCATATCCTCGACCCGAAAACGGGCCTCCCTGTGCAAACCGACCTCGCAGGAGCCACGGTTATCGCCCGCACATCACTTGATGCCGAAGGATATTCGACGACGCTGCTTGCCCTTGGGAAAGACGCGGCTGTCAGGTTCGTGCGCACGCACGAGACGATTCTTGCAGCCTATCTTGTCGGTGACGAAGGACAAATGATCGTCGTCGCAAGAGAATAACCGCACCTGCAGTCAGGCGCCGACTGACTGCACCACAAACGGTCATGAAAATTCGATGCCTTCATAGCAAGAGCACGGCGCCATGGTAGAATAGAACGCTGCATACGCCTCCGTAGCTCAGGGATAGAGCACCGCTCTCCTAAAGCGGGTGTCGGCCGTTCGAATCGGCCCGGGGCACCATTGAATAACTGCTGGTCAGAAGCCTGCTTTTGACCAGCTTTTCTTTTTTTGCGCTCCTCGCGAATAATATCGAGTGGGTGAAATTCGGGTGAAAAATTTTTCTATGGAGAAATTTTGAATCAGAGAAAGCCACGAGAAACGATGGTTTTCAATGCTTTCTACAGCCAAAAGGCCCCGCATTCCACCCGCCAGCTATGGGAAGCATTGGAAACCAACGGCGCAGAAACGCCCTCGAAGCCTAGCCACCGAAAACGCGCCAAAAAAATCCGCCCACGATTAACTGAAAATGCAAAAGAGAGAAACCCTCCGAAGGGTTATTTAGCGAATATTCGTGCTGGTATGTTCGCCGCAACGCTATCGCCGGCAAGCCGCTTGCCGTGCTCCGCGAGACGCACCCGCAGACGCTCGGCTCCACAAGCGGCATAGCCACACCGTGGCGAGGCTCAACAGCAACGGGCTCCATACGCAGGGCAACGCAAGAGTCCAACTAGAGACGGAGCCGCACACCCCTGAGAAGGGACGGCGGCTCCGTCTCAAATATACTATTTTCTTGATGGCAAAATCGGCGCCCAGAGGCGCAGCATCGATACGTTACGAGGTCGCGCCCTCACTCCACCTCTCCTTGGCCACCAAGATCTTAGGAGCAAAGCTATCGACGAAATTGCCTTCGAGCCTACAATCCGCCCCTGCCTTTACGCCCCCTCTTCAACCAGAAGCCTCCGGCGATAAGGAGCAAAATACCCGTCACAGCTGCCGCCGAAGCAGCCGCCACAACAAATATGCCCGAGTGGTCTCCTGTACTAGGAATAGCCGAGGACCCACTGCCGCTATTGGCCCCCTGCCCCTGGCCAGGCTTTGAATCCAGAGAGGGATCGGGATCGGGTTCGGGGTCCGGAGACCCTGGAATATCGTCGTTGATGACGGTCCAAACGCCACCTTCCCTAGACACACTTGCCTTGAACCCCTCCGGAACATCAACCTCCGCAACCGTCCATTTATAACCGGAGCTCAAGCCGTTCCAAGTCCTGCTCCAACCGCAGCTCGCATTTAGTAGCGCAGTGTCGTAGCGCTTGCCATCACGTAGAAGCTCTATTGTTACGCTATCAGTAGGCTTGGAGCCATCATCCAGCACCCACACCTTCTTTACCGTCACGCTAACGCCTCCGCCGACGCCTCCGCCTCCCGAGCCATCCTTGTGATTCTCGAAGCTGGCAACCGCTGTCGAGTCGGCAACAATCTGCCCCGTCGCCCCATTGCTCGACACCGTGTAGCCATCGTTGTCACTCTCGCTGACGACGTAATTAGCCCCGGCGGGCAGGCCGATAGCTTCGACCTTTTCACCATGCCTCAATTTGAAGGTCGAGACTCCTCCGACAAACTCCATCTGCCCGTACGTACCGTCCAGTTTCTCACTGAGCTCGACCGTGAAGGTGAACTCCCTTGACTTGCTGGCCCCCGAACCAGAAACCGTCTTCGAGACTTCGAGACTGCCGCTCTTCGGTTCGAGGCTGTTTACCAGAGTAACCACATAAGTCCTTGCATCCCCGTCGTACTCGACCTTGCTCTCGCACGTCCAGCCGTCTATGCGGCGCTCGACAACCTCATACGTGCACTCCCGCTCCACTCCGTCGGCATCGACGTATCTCGAGGGAAGATCGGTGAATACAGACTCCCAGCCGTTTGTTTCGTTCAGGACCACACCCTCGTCTAGCTTGACGCGATCTCGGTTATCGGGTCCGAGACGGAACAGGTCGACTGTCACCTCATCTGGATGGTCCGCGGCGGCCCATTCTTTTTTCACGCGAACTGTGACATCGGCATCCTTCATTCCGATTGTTATAGGGCTGTTCGAGGCGATTCCGCCGCCGCGGCGTTCCGATTCATTGCCCTTGATGACAAGCTGCGCCTCTTTTTCGGATAGCTCCTTATGCACCTGAGCGAGATCACCATGTAGACCAAAAGATTTATTGACCTCGGTATATACCGACGGGTCGGCCTCGATGTCGCCGTCCCCATAGCGGTCATTTGGTGAATCCGTGTACCAACTCATCAATCCGCCACCAAGAGCCCTCTTAGCCACGGTCATTATAGAATTCGGGTCGGCCGGATTGGTAGCAATCACAAAGCTGTCATCGGTGTCTCCGCCCTCGTAGCGCACCTCGTCACCACTGCCATCGAGAGGCAGCGCTCCCATAGCCGACAGTTTGCCCTCTGCCTTGTTACCGTAAATCGAACCGCCCAGGGTCGAATAGCTTTTCGTCTGCGAAGCGGGACAAGCCCAAACACCCGCCCCTCGAACGGCCTTGTTTTCGGTAATCAACACACTGCGAAGATGGAGGGGGCTTGCGTTTCGCTGGGTGTAATCGATTCCGCCGCCAAACTCCCTTGCCTTGTTGCTTTCAATCCTTCCACTTTTCAGGTCAATCGTGCTCGTGCCGACCATCCCCATGCTAATGCCGCCGCCGCGGGAGTCGCTTTCATTTTTCAGAATCTTATTACCGTCCAGGACGAAGTCGCCCTTCGCCGCCACTATGCACACGCCGCCGCCGGATCCCGTCGCCTTTCCACCCTGGATCGTATTGCCTGTCACGTTGAGCTTGGGGGTTTCGGGCGAAACGGTGGTGGATTGACGAATATAAATTCCAGCGCCGTCCCCACCGCGCCGATCCGGCATGGAGGAGTTTCTCGCCCCGGAATCCTGAATGATGTTATCGGCAATTTGCGCATCGCCGACATCATCCAGGTGGATCGCACCGCCGTGATCGTCGGTTACGTTTTGATAGAACCACGCGCCACGGAGAGACACGCCGCTTTTCATGCCCTCGACGTAGACGGCACCGCCGCCATGCCACGGTTCCCTCGCGTTACCCGTGGTGTCAGCACTTTCGTTGCAGCCAAATTCCGTATCATTCGAGATGGACACATTGGAGTCACTTGCCCATACCGCTCCACCATTCAATGCGAAATTGCCCGCATCTTCACCATACTGCTTTGGCGAAGTCTCGTCCCAAAAACCCAAGCCTCCGCCGAGCACCTCGAGCTTTCCCGATTCAAGGCAGACAGCGCCGCCGTTTCCGGTCTCAGCGTGAAAGCGGCCAATCCACGCGTCGGTCAGCTTGACCTCGCCGCCCTTTTCCACTTTGATGGCGCGATTGTCTTTCCCCTTGCCAGGACCGAAGATGAAGCCGTCCTTAATCTCAAGAGCTCCGTTCCCAAGCACCTCAAACGCGCTGCTGGTGGCAGCTGCAGCGCCATTAATGGAAACTTCCAGCATCTTTTTATTGAGATCGAGCGTCACCCTCCTCTCGATGGTAATCGTTTTATCCAGCGAGACATGGTCATGCATCACAATCGTGTCGCCTTCCTCAGCGGCCAGGAATGCGCCCTCGAGACTGTCGTATTCATCGTCCCCGATCGTTGCAACAACGCCCTGCACCACTGGCGCAAGAGCTGTGGAGCCACTGTCATCCGCCTCTGCAGCCGCAGCGACTTCTACCCCCCCCCTGCAAATCCCCACATCGGCAACATGAGAATGCACGTCATCAAAAATACCGCTATCTTCCCTTTCTTCACTTCCTCATCCCTTCAATCCTCTAAGACCCTTAAGCCGCTTGGCACCCTGCCGTAATCTCGTGATAAAACACCAGATAGCAGACGGCTCTTGACGATGGAAACCCGATGCCGAATAGCGAGTCGTGTATCCATCTTGTGAATTAGTAGCATATTTGACGCATGATGAATAGATGGTAAGCTTTTTATTCTTCCCGCCCTCCCTTCAGAGCCGTTGCATGCCTGCGCGGCCACGCCTCGCTCTCATTCCGCCGAAAGCCCTGTTCGCGCTGCGGGCTCCTGCGCGACGGCGCTCGTAATCGGACGCGGAGCGACCAATGCAAGATATGGATTCGTGTGCACGAATCATCTTGCCCGGCGGAGCTGGAGGGCGAGCCGCTCGCTCAGCTCGCTCCCGCCGGGTTGCGGTTCGCCGCAAACCCCTACGATCGCGCTCCATCCGTCGACCAGCAGCCTGCCGAGCCTGAGCGCTCCCGAAAGGGCGGCGCGGTCGAGCCTATCGCCCTTCCGCTCCTGCGGTTCCGCACCTCGCCGAGGGTGGAGCCGTTTATCTTCCTGATGCCGCCTCGGCCCTCGCCGAGCGTCTGCGAGCGATAGCGGTACTGGAGGTCTGAATCTGAATCTGCCCCAGATCCGTTGACGAGTGGATTTCCGTTTCGGCATGATGGCCGGAAGCGGGGAAAGGGGGCACGATGGGAACGCCATCTCCCAAGTACACGGCCGAGTTCAATCAGAAGGCCGTCGAGCTGTACAGGAAATCGGGGACCACGTACGCCGAGGTGGCGCGCGGGCTCGGATGCGACCCCGGCAGCCTGTCGGATTGGGCGAGGAAGGCCGCCGCCGACGCGGCGCCCGACGGAAACCCGTTCCAGATGGCCGAGGACCTGCGCAGGCTGAAGCGCGAGAACGAGAGGCTGAGGAGGGAGAACGAGATACTTTTAAAAGCGAGCGCCTTCTTCGCCAGCAGGCAGCTGTAGGGCTTTCGGCGAAGAGGGCCAAGTTCGAGTTCATATTCCTCAACGAGGGCAGCTGGCCGGTGTCCGAGATGTGCGCCGCCCTGAAGGTGACCAGGCAGGGCTACTACGCGTGGAAATCGCGGCCGCCGAGCGCCCACGCCATGCGCGACGCCGAATTGGCCGAGCCGATCTCCCGGGTCGGGGAGAAGGTCCGGAATATCTACGGCGCGCCCAAGACGTTCATGCGGCTGCGGGCCCTCGGGGTTCGCACGTCGCGCAAGCGGGTGGCCCGCATCATGCGCGAGCGCGGCTGGCGCGGCGTGACGCGCGCGTGCGCCAAGCGCCCCTCGGGCGAGAAGCGGGCGTCCAAGCGCGAATCGGCGCTGGACCTGGTGGGGCGCAGGTTCGAGGCCGACGGCCCCAACATGGCGTGGTTCGCCGACATCACCTACGTCAAGACCCGCCAGGGCTGGCTGTACCTGGCGCTCGTGATGGACATCTGGTCGCGGCGCATCGTGGGATGGTCGATGGGCCCGAACATCACGGCCGAGCTCGCCGACGAGGCCTTGAGAATGGCGCTGGCCAGGCGAAACCCGCCCGAGGGATGCGCGCACCACAGCGATAGTAAGAATGTTGCCAGCAGGTTTTGCGGCGGCGGAGACGCCGTCGTATCCTGCAATCGGGACCGCGTCGCAGCATCCTGACCCGCACTCCGATTGACGGACGGCCCGCTTCGGCATCCTGACCCGCACAGCGATCGACGCCATGTCATTCCCCGGATATGTCGGTTGCTCGGGGCGGTTCCGACGGAGGCCCTCGCCTCCCCGGTCCGTGACCCAAGAAGGGCCAGATGCCTGCGATGCATCCCGTTACTGTCCTGTCCGGCAGCCGGCTCGGCGAGGGCGCGCAAAGCACACCTTACGCTTAAGGAGCCGGACATGCAAAGACCGAGGCAAGGGCAAGTGGTCATCGGCGTCGACACGCACAAGGAGATCCACGTGGCGGCGGCGGTGGACTGGCAGGGGACGCTGGTCGGCGAGGAGTGCTTCCCCACGACCCGGCAGGGATACAGGCTGCTCGAGTCGTGGGCGAGGTCGCTGGGCGATGTGCTCAGGGTCGGGGTCGAGTGCTCCGGGTCGTACGGAAGCGGCCTGACCCGGCATCTTGCCAAGAACGGATTCACCGTGCTGGAGGTAGCCTTCCCCGACAAGACCGTGCGCAGGAAGCGCGGCAAGGACGACTTCATCGACGCGGAGATGGCCGCCGAGGCGGCGTTCACTGGCGCGAGGACCGTCACCCCGAAGAGCCGCGACGGCATGGTCGAGGCCCTCAGGATGCTGCAGAAGGCCAGGTCGACGGCCGTCGCCGCGAGAAGGGCGGCGCTGCAGATGATAAGGGCCGACATAATATCGGCGCCTGAGGAGCTGCGCGACCAGCTGCGCGGCATGACGCGCATGCAGCTGATAAGGCACCTGGTCGCGACGCGGCCGGACTCGACCGATTTCAAGACCCCGCTCGGCGCCACCAAGATAGCCTTGAAGCGCCTCGCCAAGCGCTACGTCGACCTGGACGACGAGATCTCCGAGCTCGACGACATGATAGACGCGATACTGGCCGACGCCGCCCCGCTGCTGGTCCGCCTCAAGTGCGTCGGCGCCCAGTCGGCGGCGCAGCTGATGGTCACGGTCGGAGACAACCCCGAAAGGCTCAGGTCGGAAGCGTCCTTCGCCATGCTCTGCGGCGTCGCGCCCGTTCCCGTCTCGTCGGGGATGACGTATCGGCACAGGCTTAACCGCGGCGGCGACAGGCAGGCGAACTCCGCAATCCACATCATCGCCATAGGGAGGCTCAGAACCGATGAGCGCACCAAGGAATATATCGCCAGGAAGATGTCCGAGGGCCACACGAAGATGGAGGCCATCAGGTGCCTGAAACGCTATATTGCGCGGGAGGTCTACTACGTCATAAAAAGGCAGAGCGAACTCGTGAATTGCTCTTGACGCTTAGAAGGGCATCCACGGCTCGCAGTACGTGTCGCTGCTGCTCTCCAAGACCATGCGTGAGAACGGCGTGCGCCCCTCGATGGGCTCGATCTCCTCGCCGTGGGACAACGCTGCCATGGAGTCGCTCATGGGCATCGTGAAGGCCGAGTGCGTGCACGCGCGGACCTACGCCACCCGAGAGGAGGCCGCATTGGATTTGTTCGAGTACATAGAGGTCGTCTACAACAGGGCCAGGATACATTCGGCGCTGGGCTATTTCAGCCCCGTCGAGTTCGAAGAGGCCAACTGGCCCACAGACGAAGGCCGCCCGAAGGCGGCGTAAAGGGCGTCAACGGAATCGGGGTAGATTCAGACGACGACCAGCGCGGAGGCGCCGGCGCGCTCGAGCAGTCGGTCGATGTCGTCGGGCCGGTTCTCGAGGTCGGCCCTGAAGACCACCTCGCCGCCCGCGTCGATGGCGCACGCGCTGTGCGACAGCTTCCCGACGTCGATTCCCAGGTAGGCCACGGCGGCCTCGCTCGCTTCGACCATGGTGTATCCTCTCCCTTGAGCCGACCGGAGAGGCGCGGAGGCGACACCCATTACCCGGCCGTGGCCCGAGCCGGACCCGGCACATCTCTATCAGTCGTTTCCCGCGCGCCGTCCCGCCCCGGTGGCAACACCCCCGGGCCTCCGCGGGGCAGGGGCAGAACGGCCATCCGGGGCGGTCGGTCGGCGACCATCGGTACGGCTCAATCGTAATGTCTTGGGATTGAAAGAGCCGCCCTTACGGACGACTCAAACTGTAATGGGCGGACGGATCCGGCCCCGGAGCCCGCCGCGCCGAAGGTGTATGCGGTATTGGTTTGCAAATTCGCAAGATGAACAGGCATTACTGCTTCTATCACCTTTCCAAGAGACGAATTTGAATTATCCATGCATTCCTTCCCTCTGTTGGATATGAGCCCGTATTTCTTTGAAACACTCCATCAAAGTGGAGTACAATAGCATAGTGAGAGAGAATGAAAGTGGGTGGGACATGAGCAACCTGCGTACCCCGGAGGTCGAGGACCTTCTCGAGGTTCTTAGCTCTATGACGGACAAGGACGCGCTGTACGCCTTGTTTGAAGACCTTTTTACTATTCGCGAGATCAAAGAGACCTCGCAGCGTCTGTCTGTTGCGCGTCTTCTGGACGACGGAAAGCCGTATACCGCGATAGCGGAAGCTACGGGCGCATCGGCAACGACTATAGCGCGCGTGTCTAAGGCATTGAACTACGGGAGCGGCGGATATCGTCACGCGCTTGACGTTCTGTCCGGGTCGGCCGAAGGCTGATATCTCAAACCCTGCAAATGCGGGGTTTTTTTATGCCTGATTTTCATTCTTGCGATAAGCTTTAGAGCTAATTGGTTTTTTGCTCGCCATGACGCTTTGGCTGGCATGACAGAAGGAGCTAGAATGTCGAATTCCATCCCGTCCATGGATGAATGGCTTCGCGAAGCGAAGCTTGATTCTGAAGCCCATATGGTTGGCATGTATCTTACGCATAATGGCGTAGTGCGAGCGACTCCGAAGCAGCAAGTGCGTGCCGTTTCGGAGGAAGAGGCGGCCCAGGGCGCTTCGCTTGGGAAAGTGGTCGCGATTGATTTCTCCTATGACGCACAGGGCCTTGAGGCTGCGGTCGAGGAGGCTCGTACGTGGCCGGGAATTCATTACGTTCGCGTATGGTTGAATGAGGGGACGCTCGAAGTGGGGGATTCTCTCATGTATGTGCTTATCGGTGCTGACATTCGTCCTCATGCCGTTGATGCTCTGCAGCGTTTGGTTGGCCATATCAAAAACAATCTTGTGGTAGAAAAAGAGCGCTATTCCGCATAGCAATGCTTCGGGGCTAATCGGCGTTTATTTCGGCGCGACGCATTAGGGCCTCCTGGTGCAGCTTGCGGCTGCATTGGCGCATTGTGAGCGCGATTCCCGAATCGATCGCGGAAACTAAGCCGCCTGTTTGCCGAGTGGTTTGCAAGTAATCGAGTTCGTCGTGCGGCGGATCGCAAATCTATAAAAGGGGAACTATGGTATCGAGATTTGACAAGCCTAGTCCGGCAATTTCTTTTGTGGGGAGGCATAATTCCGGGAAAACCACGCTTATCGTAAAGGTGATTTCTGAGCTTGTTTCTCGGGGCTTGAATATTGGCTCCATCAAGCATCACGGGCATCCAGACTTCGATATCGATTATCCGGGGAAAGATTCATATCGTCATCGTGAAGCGGGCTCGTGTGATGTGGTCGTCATCTCTCCCGCCCGCATGGCTCGTATCACCGAGATACACGACGAGCCATCGTGCGACGAGGTGGTTGCCTCTATGCCGAATCATGATCTGGTGATTGTGGAAGGATATCGTCAGAGCGGGCTTCCCGTCGTCGAAGTGCTTCGCCGGGGCAACGAAAGAGACATACCGGCTGCGGAGCAGCTCTGCACTGAAGGCCATGTTCGAGGTGTTGTCCCCGTTGCTGTCGTCACCGATATGGAATCGGTTGTGTCCTATGCGAGGAACGAGGCGATTCCCTGCTTCGGTATCGACGACGTGCAAGGTGTTGCTGACTTCCTCCAGAATCGGTATGCCCGCCCGAAGCTTACGGTGGCTATTCAGGCCGGCGGCGAGTCGCGTCGCATGGGTCAGAGCAAGGCGACGGTGCCGTTCCTTGGACGCCCTCTGATTGAACGTATCGTTGAACGCGTTGTTCCCGTCGCGGATGAAATTGTAATCACAACCAATGAAGCGGAGAATCTCACATTTCTCGATGCTCTTGACCTCCACTGCGACCTTCGCTTGGTTCCTGATGTGTACGAGGAGCGCGGTGCGCTGCGGGGTCTGTATTCCGCGCTGAGCGCGGCATCGAATCCTTGCGTTGCGGTCGTAGCGTGCGACATGGTATTCGCGTCGGCGCCGTTGATAGCCCATGAGGCCGTTGCCATGCAAATGCGTGGTGCCGATGCTGTGGTGCCGTGTAACAGGTTTGGCTTCGAGCCGTTCCACGCGGTGTATAGGGCGGATGCTTGCCTTCCTGCTATTTCCGACGCCATAGCTCAAAGAAAGGTTCGAGCCCGGGACTTTTACGAGTGCATCAATCTAAGCCGCTTCGGGCGAGAGGATATAGAAAAAGCCGCTCCTGGAGGAGGATGCTTCGCTAACGTGAACACGCCCGAAGAACTTGCGCGCATGGAGCGCTCGATTCAGGAAAACGGAGATAGGTAGCCATGCCTTCGGTTATGGACATGGTCGAGATCATGGAGAGGCTTGAAAGCAAGGCGCTCCATGTCGACCCCGCGCACTGCGTGAAAATACGGAACAGAAACGCTTCATGTTCGCGTTGCGCCGACGCATGTCCTTCGGGTGCTATTGCGCTGTATGACAACGCTTTGGACATAGACAGCGAGAAATGCATGGCATGCAGCGCCTGTGCTTCGGCGTGCCCCACGAACGCAATCAGCTTCATGAAGCCGACTGACGAAGAATTCGATCGCGCCGTGGACGAATCCGCTCAGGCGCTCGAGGGCGATGCAGTGGTCGTGTGCGCTCGCGTAGCCTCGCACCGCGCGGCCGACGTTGAAACGACGGCAACTGTGCCGTGTGTTTCGAGACTCGATACGCAAGCTCTAGTGGGTGCGTGTGCAAGAAACGATGCTTCACTTGTCGTAGTGGACGGCGGATGCAAGACGTGTAAGTATCGGTTCGCGAGTCGCCAGTTCGACATCTCCCAAAAAGAGGCAAACGAGCTTCTGTCGGCATGGGATGTTCCTTTTCGCATCGAACGAACCCAGCAAGTTCCTCTTCGGGCTGCCGCCAAAGACGCATCGCAGGGCGTCGGCGGTGTTTCCCGCCGTGGGTTCTTCACGGAAATGAAGGCTTCCGCTAAGGATATCGCAGTTGAAGCCGTTAATGTGACCGTCGAAAGCGAGCTTGGCATTCGTCGGAAGGGTCCCGATTCGCTTCGCGATATATTGAAGGTCGACGACGACGGAAACATGCCTCGCATTGCTCCCGCAAGGCACGATGCCCTTATGGAGTATCTTTTCGAAATGGGGGAGCCGAAGGAGGGCTCTTCTGTGGAGACCAGGCTTTGGGGCAAAGTTGATATCGACGAAAGTCTCTGCACGCGTTGCGGAATGTGCTCTACGTTCTGTCCGACGGGAGCTCTCTCGAAGGTTTTCGGAGAAGAGGATGGGAAAAAGAGGCCTTCGATAGAGGGAATCGAGTTCCGCCTTGCCGATTGCGTACAGTGCCGTCTATGCGAAGACTCTTGTATGCAGAAGGCGCTTCGTGTGTCCGACGAGATTCCTTGCAATCTCATTCTTGATCTTGAGCCAAGGCTGTTCAAGGGAGAGGCTCGAAAGGCCGAATCCGCCATGCGGGGCTTGTTCGGAAATTAATCAGATCGAATGACGCTTCTTTTCTTGCGGAGCTTGTTGCAGGATAAGGGGCGTCTTTTGGTTAAGGCGAGCGTTCGATGAAGGTATCTAAGGCTGCCTGTTCTTCAGGATTTCCTCGAGCTGCTTTTCCGCATAGAGGGCAACACGTTGTTGCAGCTCGTCATAAGCATGAAGGAGCAGGGCCCCTTCGAAGGTGAGGACCGAACCGTGCGCGCCGTTGCGCTCGAGGAGCTGGATGCCGAAAGAGGTCTCGGTGTGTTTCATGATTCTCCAGGCTTTGCTGTAGGCCATGTTCATCTCTTTTGCCGCCCTGTTCAACGAACCCCATTGCTCCACGCCGCGACAGAGCTGAGCGACGCCGCTTCCGAATACGGCGCTGTCTTGTCCGCTTTGGGATTGCAAGCTGAGCTTGATGCGCGGGGTGATACGGGCGATATCCATGCGTCCTCCTAGACGGCCGGTTGGGTCAAATTTCGTATGACTTCAGCACCTTCTCATCCATGCGGGCAGAGCTGCCGAACGCAGGGTCGAAGTCCGTGATTCCGTCAATCATAACGCATGGCACACGTGCTCTTGGGATTCGCTTTGCGAATGACGGATCGGTCTCGCTTTGCGTGCGATTCCTTTAATCTTGACCGAGAATTATTCTTATGAAAGAATAATTCTATCGAATGAGGAGGGCCGTGGAGAATTCTTCCCAGATGCTCCCGTTGGTTTGGGCAGGAGGCTTCAATGCGGTTGTGGAAAAAGATATCGATGGCTTTCGCCACGGCAGCGGCTTTGACCGCGCTCGTGGCTCTTGCCGGTTGCTCGGGGGGATCGAGTGCAGCTGACGAAAAGGCGGATGTCGCCGCAGAGGGCGCTTCGGAGCCTGTGCAGCTGCAGATTTTCGCGGCGAATTCGCTTTCGAAGGCGCTTGATGAAGTGCAGAGCCTCTATACGCAGAACAATCCCGACGTGACGTTTGCCGATACGCAGTACAAGGCTTCTGGCGAATTGGTCGAAATGCTGAAGGCGGGTTCTTCTGCGGACATCTTCATTTCGGCTTCCAAGGGGAAGATGGACGATGCCGTCGATGGCGGATTCATTGACGAAGGAACGCGCTTCGATATGTTCACGAACGACCTTGTTATGGTGACGGGCGAGGGCAATACCGACATTCCCGAGGGCTTGACGCTTGAAGAGGCCGTATCGGGCGATTACACCATTTGCGTGGGCGACGAGTCTGTTCCTGCGGGCAATTATGCATGCCAGTCTCTGTACACGGTTGGTGCGTATTCTGACGAATCCGGTAAAGGCGGCGAGTTCACCGGCGCTATCGCCGACAAGGTGGTGCTCGACACGTCCGTGGGCAACGTATGCAAGCATGCTGAATCGGGCGACGTCGATATCGCGTTCGTCTACAGCTCGGACGTGTATCGTTTCGGCGGCGTGAAGGTTCTTTCCACCGTTCCCGCCGATACGCACAAGGCAATCGTGTATCCTGCGGCTATCACGGCGGGAAGCGAAAACGCCGAAGCTTCGAAAGCGTTTTTGGGTTGGGCGGTAAGTGATCCTGCCGCCTTGGAGATTTGGCAGAAATGGGGCTTTGAGCTTGCCTAGGCGCGCACTACAAGCACTGACGGCATTTATTATGGGCATCGCTTTGGCGGTGCCCATTTCGGCATATGCCCAAGAACCCGATTTCGCGGCGTACGAATCGGCCGTTTCGGACGTTGTCGCGGACGAAGGCGGGCTTGCGTCGTTTCCCGTGGATGCCTCGGGAATCGAAATTGATTCAGAGGGAGAAGACGCGCTTGCAAACGGAGCGCCTTTCGACGTTGCCGGCTTCTCGCGCGCGCAAAAAGGGAGCAATCGCACCATCGACGGCGCCTATCGAGGATACTCCTATCTTCAGGGCGATGCCCGAAACGACGTATGTCTCGTGGCGGTGGACGGGTATGCGGTAGTCTACGTGGATTCTGCAGCGCTTGAGGAAAGGGTCGGCTCGGGCAATCGTGATACAAGCTTGTCCTGGGCGGTGGCGTATCTCCAGAAGCTTGATGCTGAGGCGGCAAGCGGTTCGGCTTGGCTTAAGCCGGAGACGCCGGTGTATGTGACCGCCGACGAATCGTTCGACCTTGAGGGCGAAGGCCTTCGCTTCCTCTTCAACCAGGAATACGCATCCGACGCATTCTACACCAGCGTGATAGGAATCGACGGCTCCGATGTGACGGATTCGGCTTCCGCTTCGTATGCCGAGCTTCGCTACGCGGACTTTTTCGATTTTGCCGCATGGGAAGAGGGGGCGTTCGTCGAAGAATCTTCTGCCATGGATAAAGCCGGCCAATTTCTTGCAAAGCTCGATTGGAGCCCCTTGTGGGTGACGCTGAAAACGACGGGCACGGCAATCGTTCTTGTGTTTGTGCTGGGTCTCTTGCGGCATGGTGGAGCCTTCGCATTCCTTCGCGGGCTCAGGATATCGCCGACTCCATCTTCACCATTCCCATGGTTTTGCCGCCGACGGTGTGCGGTTTCGTGCTGTTGCTTCTTTTGGGCAACAATACGGCGCTCGGCCGCTGGTTCATCGACATAGGCTTTCCGCTCATCTTCAGCTGGCCTGCCACGGTGCTTGCCGCGGTGGTGGTTTCATTCCCGCTCATGTATAGAAGCGCCCGCGGCGCGTTCGAGGGAATCGACCGCAACATGCTCGATGCCGCTCGCACGCTGGGCTGGAGCGAGGGGCGTATCTTCTTCAAGCTTATGCTGCCTTTGGCGTGGTCGTCCATTGCGGCCGGCACGGTGCTTGCCTTTGCGCGCGCGTTGGGAGAGTTTGGAGCGACGCTGTTTCTTGCGGGAAACTACGTGGGAATCACGCGAACCATTCCCATCGCCATCTATTTCGAATGGATGAACGGAAACACCGATGTCGCCTTGTTCTGGACGGCGGTTATCATCGCGTTCAGTTTCTTGGTGATATTGTTCATAAACCTTTGGAGCCGGCGAACCACGCGCTATCGCTCGCGTCGGCAGGAGGAGTAGGGCATGAGCCTTGAGGTTGACATCAAGAAGGACATGGGCTCGTTCAAGCTCGATGTCTCATTTTGCGCAGGTGATGAGACGCTGGGATTTCTCGGCGCATCGGGCTGCGGCAAATCGCTGACGCTGCGCTGCATCGCGGGCATCGTGAAGCCCGATGAAGGCCGCATTGTCGTGAACGGCGTGACGTTTTTCGAAAAAGAGGCGGGCAGGCGCGCTCGCGTCGATTTAACGCCGCAGCAGCGAAAAACAGCGCTCTTGTTTCAAAGCTACATGCTTTTCCCGAACATGACTGTCGAGCAGAACGTGGCTGCGGGTATGGAACGGGTCTTGCCGAGTCCGAGAAGAACCGTATTGTGGGCGAGCAGTTGAAGCGTTTCGGCCTGATCGGGATGGAAAAGCGCTTTCCCGCCCAGCTTTCGGGAGGCCAGCAGCAGCGCGTTGCCCTTGCCCGCATGCTTGCTGCCCGCCCGGGGATCCTCATGCTGGACGAGCCGTTTTCGGCGCTCGATGCTCATCTGAAAAGCTCGCTCGAGCAAAACCTGATCGGGCTGTTCGAGGAGTATCGGGGGACCATTCTTTACGTAAGCCACGACATTGACGAGGCGTATCGGTTCTGCGACCGCATTGTCGTTGTGGACAATGGGCGTATATGCGAAATCGGGCCGAAGCATCGCGTGGTGCACCATCCCGAGAGCCTTGCCGCGGTGAAACTGTCGGGGTGCAAGAATACGACGCCTGCGCGTTACGTGGACGACCATACGGTTGAGCTGCCCGATTGGGGCATCAGGCTTGTAAGCGAAATCCCCGTGCCTCGCGACGTTCGCTGGTTCGGCGTGCGCGCGTTCTTCCTGGCGCGCTGAAAAGCTGGGGCCGAACGTGTTTCGCGTTCGGGCCGATCGCGTGAGCGACTCGCGCTTCGAGCGCACGGTCATGCTTTCGTTTCTCGATGCGGCCGATAGCCCTCGCTTGAGACACGATATGGCCGAAGAGGATGCGACCATGAAGTTTCTCAAGATTCATGTGCAGTGGAAGGTGGACAAGCTTGCGGTGCCCGAGTCCCAGCTGCCTTGTGAGGGCGACGAGCTCCTTATAGAGATCCCCTCCGAAAGCATGTACCTGGTTTCGCGATAACCGTGCGGCAAACGGGCTCTTCGCCGCACTATCCTTTATACTGTAGCGAGAATATAGAGGAGAGGGATTTCATGAAGGATTCTCACGGTAGGACTATCGATTATCTGCGCATCTCGCTCACTGATCGTTGCAATCTTCGCTGCATATACTGCATGCCCGAAGAGGGGGTTTCTGCTCTTTCGCACAAGGACATTCTTTCGCTTGAAGAGATAGAGCGCCTTGTGTCCGTTGCGGCGGGCATAGGCATCAAGCGGCTGCGCCTCACCGGTGGCGAACCCCTGGTCCGTCTGGGCGTTGCTGATTTGATTCGAGGTCTGAATTGCATTCTCGGCATTGAGAGCATCGCGCTTACGACCAACGGTATTCTCTTGCCGAAAATGGCCGACGAGCTCAAGTCGGCTGGGCTTTCGCGTGTGAATATTTCGCTCGATACGCTCGATTCGGCCCAATACGCGGCCATCACACGACGGGATAAATTCGACGAGGCAATGGCGGGTATCGACGCGGCGCTTGAGGCGGGCTTTGACCCCGTGAAGCTGAACTCGGTGGTGGTGCGCTCGCTTGACCAGGATGTGTTCGGTTTTGCCCGCATGTCGATCGATCGCCCACTGCATGTGCGCTTCATTGAATACATGCCCGTGGGCGAAAGCGCCGGATCGTGCGGCTGCGGCTGGGGCAAAGAAGATGTTATCGAGAGCGAAGAGCTTTTCGGCATGATAAACGAACAGGCCGTCGCGTCCGGTCTTGGAGAGCTTAAGCCTGCTGGGAGCCGCAAGCCTGCCGGCTGGGGTCCTGCGCGTTATTTCGAATTCGAGGGTGCGAAGGGTACGGTCGGCTTCATTTCCCCGCTTTCGCGCCATTTTTGCAGCGAATGCAATCGTCTTCGTTTGACGGCGGATGGCAAAATTCGTCCGTGCCTTTTCTCTGACGAAGAATTCGACATACGCGCCGCACTGCGTTCGGGCGAAGGAGATAAGCCGGTGCGCGACGTGCTCTTGAGGGCGCTTGGCGCAAAGCCTGACGAGCATCATGACAAGGTGGGAACCGAACGCAATATGAGCCAGATCGGCGGATAGGAGTATTGATGGCGGAACAGCAGCTTACCCATATTGACGAAGCCGGCGACGTTCGCATGGTTGACGTTTCCCAGAAGGCCGACACCGAACGTGTTGCGGTGGCTGAGGGCTTTATTGCCATGCGTCCTGAAACGCTTGAGCTCATCACGTCGGGAACGGCAGCGAAGGGCGACGTGCTTGCGTGCGCCCGCGTGGCGGGGGTGATGGCAGCGAAGAAGACGAGCGAGCTTATTCCTATGTGCCATCCGCTTAATATCACGAAGGCGAAAGTGTCGTGCGAACCCGTGCGCGAAGGCCAGCGCGAGGACGGGTTGGTAGGTATTCACGTGGTCACCACGTGCGGCGTGACCGGTAAGACCGGCATCGAGATGGAGGCGCTGACCGCTGCGAGCGTGGCGTGCCTGACCGTGTACGATATGTGCAAGGCCGTCGACCGCGGCATGGAAATCATGGACGTTCGTCTGCTGAAGAAGGACGGCGGGAAAACAGGGCTTTGGGAGCGTTCGCAGGGGCGCGAATAAATTGCTCACCGCGCATAGCCTCTCTTCGAGGGGCTATGCGCCTCGTTCTGCGTGTTCGGTTTTTTAAAATAAAGGAAGAGTGAGAAACGCAAGCGTTATCTTGCTCCCCTGCTCGCTTGAGCCTTTGGTTGACTTGTGGGGCGGGCGGGAAAGCCGCTTTGCTCCTTTTCTTTCTCTAGTCCTGCTCTTATATGCGAGAGGGAGCCCTTGAGGCTCCCTCTCGCGTTGTGTGCGGCTTGGTCCTAGTGGCCGCCGCCTTGCTTCATGAGGGCGGCGTGGGGGAGGACGTCGGCGATGGCCTCCCAGTTTTCACGAGCGGCTTTTTCGCTGCCGGGGAAATTGATGACCACGCTGCCTTCTCGCTCCATGCAGACTCCGCGGGAGAGCATGGCGCGCGGGGTGATGCGCATGCTATGGGCGCGCATGGCCTCAGCGATGCCGGGTACGTTGCGCTTGCATACGTCGATGGTTGCTTCGGGGGTGACGTCGCGCGGGGAAAGGCCGCTTCCGCCGCAGGTCAGAACGAAGTCGGCATGCAAATCTTCGATGGCATGCAAAAGCGCTCCGGAAATGAACGGGCGCTCGTCTTCTACGACAACGTGCTCAAGGCATACCCATCCGCGTTCAGCGATGAGCTTCTTGAGGGCAGCGCCTGCCGTATCGGTTTCGAGGGTGCGCGTGTCGGAGCATGTGATGATGGCGAATGTGGGCGTTGGTTCGGTGTATTCGGAAGACATGGCATTCCTTTCGTATGAATTGGTTCGGAGTAGCAATGGTGTCTGTGCTGTGTGGCGGCTCCGACTGAGGCTTTTAGACGGTTTGATGCGGCAACGTTACACGATGGCCTCTTCGGGCACGTCGAGAAGGATGCACTCCACCAAGTCTCCTTCGTTTACGGGGTCAAGGCCTTCGGGAATGACGGCGATGCAGTTGCTGCGCTGTATGACGCCGAAAAGCCCCGAGCTCTGGTTTTTCGCGGGTGTGACTTCGAGCGCACCTTCCTCGTTGCGTGCAATGGTGGCTCGCTCGAAAATGCGGCGCGGGTCCTTCTTCTTTTTGCCGCGGGTGATGCGGGCCTGTACGTGCGGATGCTCGAGCGCGGAGTATCCCTGCATGGCGCGAAGTGCGGGGCGAATGATAAGCGAGAATCCCATGTAGGCCGCCGCGGGGTTTCCAGGCAGGCCAAAGACCGGCGTGCCGTCGACGATGCCGAAGGTCTGCGCTTTGCCGGGTCGCATGTTGACGGTGGTCATATAGAGGGTGCCCAGGCGTTCCACGACGGGCTTGATGAAGTCGAAGTCGCCGTTGGACGCGCCGCCGGTGGTCACCACGAAGTCATGCGTCTTGCAGGCTTCCTTCACGGCTCGCGCCAGGGCGTCTTCATCGTCGGGCACGATGGGCAGCATGTCGCATGCGCTCCGCCGCATGCGCGCATGCGGTCATGGCGTAGCCGTTCGAGTTGCGGATATGGCCGGGGCCGGGCTTTTCGGAAGGTTCGACGAGCTCGCTGCCGATGGGAATGACCGCAATGCGGGGCCGGCGATAGACGCTTGCTTCGAGGGCGCCGCATCCAGCTAGAAAGCCAATGCCTGCGGGGTTGATGATCTCGCCGGCACGAACGATAACCTCGCCCTCCTTGGCCTCTTCGCCTGCTTCTCGGATGTTTGCACGTGCTGCGGGCGTGGAGGCGAAGCGGACACGGCTTCCGGTTTTGCCGTCTCCGATCGCATTTTCGACGATTTCGTATTTCACGACCGCGTCGGCATCGGCCGGGAGCGCGGCGCCTGTCATGATGCGTACGCATTGGCCCGCTTCGATGCTGCCTTCGTATGTGGTCCCGCGGGCACTTCGGCAATTACGTCGAGCTCGACGGGCAGGTCGGCTTCGTTGTCGGGAAAGTCGGCAAGGCGCACGGCGAAGCCGTCCATGGCCGCATGCGCAAAGGGGCTAACATCCATATCGCTCGTGATATCCTCGGCAGCTACGCGTCCTGACGCTTCGATGAGAGGCACGGTTTCGGCGGGCATGCGGGTTGTGTGGAGAGGACGAGCTCTTGTGCTTCTTCAAGGGAAATCATTCGGGAATTTCGGTCATGGATACTCCAATCGTTTTACGCGGGCGGCTGTGTGAAAAGCATCATGGTTTACTGCGCGCTGCACGCCGCGGACGGCGTTGCTTGGGCGCAGGCGAACGGTTCGAGGGCGGCCTAGTATGCGCTCTGCCCCTGCGTGTCCCAGGTGATGCACGCCCAGGATATGACGCGAAGGACGTCGAGGCAGAGAATGCCTTCGGGCGGGCCTTTTTTGTCGGGCTTGCCGGCATCGGGGTTTTCGACGATATGCTCGGCGAGCCATTGCGAAAGGCGATCTTTGGCGATGGCCTTCTCTTCGTCAGAAAGCGGGGTGCCGCATCGTTCTATCATGCGGGAGAAGTCGCAAAGCGCCTCCTCATGGGAGTCGAACGTGTCTTTGCGCGTGGAATACAGGTAGTCGACGCGAGGTTCGAATCCTTTTTGGGCAAGGATTCCGAAAGCATACAGATAGTCCTTCGTGGGCGATACGGGAACGCCGATAGCGGAAAGTATGCGAGCGTCTACGTAAGGGGCTGTTCCGGTGGTCATGGTGATGCAGCAGTGGCGGCGCGCGATGCGCGTGAGTTTGTCGAGCGCTTCGTCGAGGCGGGGGACGGCCATGGAGCGCGAGGCTATGGCGACGTCTACCATATTTTCCGCTAATCCGAAATGGGGCCAGTTGTCTTCCCAGCTCATCTTGATGGCGTCGATGTGCACATCGTGCAGGCGTGCATTTTCGGAGAGCTTCTCCAGCATACCGTCGCTGAAATCGGCGGCAAGAACGCTGTGTCCTTGCTTAGCAAGAAGGACGTCTATGGTTCCCGTGCCGCAGCCCATGTCGAAGACGGATTCGCCGGGCAGTATTCCGGCCTTCTTGATGAATTCTTCGGCGTAGGCGTTTTTTGCGTCTTTATTGTCGTAGCGGGCGGAGCGTTTGTTCCAGCCTTGGGCATCTGTCGGCTTCGGGCGCGTTTGCTGTATGGATTCCCATTCCTTTTCGAAATCGAGCATAAGGGGCCTTTCACCGTGAGTATTATTCTCACATATGATAACGCGAAGGGCGGGTTTCGTTGCGCCTGTTTTCCGGGGTTTCCCCTTTTCGTGTGCCTTTATTTTCGCCCGTAGTTTGCATGGTACAATTAAAAAGCTTGTAGGTATTTTTAATAGCAGGCTTATTCTCAGAAGGTCTGCAGCTCGAACGAAAGGGAAGAACCCCATGCAACCACGTGAAGAATTGACGCAGCTCATAGGCGCCGCCCTGGATGCGGCAATTGCGTCCGGAAAACTTCAGATGGAAAAAGCCCCCGAAATCACGCTCGAGCGACCCCGAGATGAGGGGCATGGCGACTGGGCATGCACGGCGGCAATGCGCTGCGCGAAAGAGGCCAAGCGCAATCCTCGCGAAATTGCACAGGATATCGTCGACGCCCTTCCTGAGAACACCCTGGTAAACAAAGTCGAAATTGCAGGCCCCGGCTTCATCAATTTCTATCTGAACAACAACGCGCTGCAGGATGTGGTTTCCAAGGTTCGCTCCGAAAAGGGCGATTACGGCCGTGGCACGGTCCCCGAGGGCAAGCGTAAGATCAACATCGAGTATATTTCCGCAAACCCCACCGGTCCTATGCATGTAGGCCATGGTCGCTGGGCTGCTCTGGGCTCTGCTACGGCGAATCTGATGCGCCATGCGGGCTATGACGTGTTCGAGGAGTTTTACATCAACGACCACGGCGTGCAGATGGACAAATTCGGCCTGTCCATTGCGGCGCGCTACCTTCAGCAGCTCGGCCACGAAGACGCTGAGGTTCCCGAGGGCGGTTACAACGGCCTCTACGTCAACGACATCGCCAAGGAAATCATTGACCGCGACGGCGACAAGTGGGAAAACGCCGACGAACATGAGCGCATGGTGGAATTCCGCGAGTATGGTTACGCTTACATCATGAAGATGTTCCGCGATATCACGACTCGCTTCGGCAATCACTTCGAACGCTGGCAGTCCGAGCGCGAGATGTACATTCCCTCTGACGAGTTCAATGGCCAGAGCCCCTTTGATTTCTGCCTGGGTAAACTGCGTGACAAGGGCGACATCTATGACGCCGAAGACGCGGTGTGGTTCCGCTCTTCCAAATACGGCGACGAAAAGGACCGCGTTGTTCGCAAGGCTGACGGCGACTACACGTACTTCGCCTCCGACGTTGCGTATCATTACTGGAAGAAAATGCGCGGGTTCGATCATCTGATCGACATCTGGGGCGCCGACCATCACGGCTACATCGCTCGCGTTGCAGCTGTTCTGTCCGCGATGGGTTATCCCGGAGCGCTTGAAGTCATGCTTGGCCAGCTGGTCAACCTGTTCCGCGACGGCAAGCCCGTTCGTATGTCCAAGCGTACCGGCGAAACGATCACGTTTGAAGAGCTGATTGACGAAGTGGGCATTGACGCCACGCGTTACTACATGCTGAGCCGCTCCAGCGAGCAGCCGATTGATTTCGATATCGACGTTGCGAAGAAGCAGGATGCTTCCAACCCGGTCTACTACGACCAGTATGCGCATGCTCGCATCTGCAAGCTGCTGCGCGATGCTTCCGGCCATGCGGACGAAGACAATCTGGATATGGACGTCGTTGCTGCCGAGTGCATTCCTGTCGATGTCGACCTGAGCGTTCTTACCGATCCGTCTGAGTTCGCCCTTATGCGCAAGATGAGCGAATTCGGCGACCTGGTCGCTCTGGCCGCTCGGATCGCGCGCCGTTCCGCCTGACGCATTACGCCCAGGATTTGGCAAGCCTGTTCCATCAGTTCTATACGAACTGCCCGGTGCTCAAGGTGGAGGACGAAAACCTCAAGAACGCGCGCTTGGTTGTGCGACGCTACGCGTATCGTCATGTCCACCACGTTGGGCATTTTGGGCATCTCTTCGCCGCAGCGCATGTAGCACTCGTTCGACGTGCGTTTTTCGAAAAGATAGCATTGTGCCGGGCTCCGATATGTCGGAGCCCGGTTTTTTATCGCGAAGGGGATGGACATGAAGCTGGTGCAGCTCGATAAAGAAAACTTCGACGAGTTGGTGACGAATGCCGACAAGCCCGTGGTCGTTGAGTTCTTCAGCCCTGGGTGCGGTCCGTGCAATGCGCTTGCGATGGTGCTTGAGGAGATGGCCGCCGCTCACCCGGAGGTGAGCTTCGCCGCCATGGATACCGTTCGGTTCCCCGATGTTGCCTGGGCATTCGACGTCATGGCTGCCCCGACCACGGTGAAATTCGCCGACGGGCGAATGGTTGGCTCGGTTGCGGGCTACGTTTCTCGCGAGCGCATGGAAGAGTTTCTGTTCGAATAATGTTCGGGCTGGGTCTTTCAAACCCTATTCTTTGTTCTCGGCAACGTCCAATACGATATCGATCATGTTCTGGCGGTCGCGCACGCCGAGTTTCGTGTAGATGTGGGCTACATGGGATTTCACGGTGTTTTCCGCCAAAACGAGCTCTTCTTGGATGTAGGTGCGCGTGCGGCCTTGTGCCAAAAGCACGAGGATTTCGCTTTCGCGCGGCGAGAGCTTATAAGCCTTGGACACTTCGGCGCAGCGTTTTTCCAGCGCGTCCGTCACATTTGCTGCAGAGGGAGAGGGTTCGTCTTCGCTCTCGTTTTCGCGTTTGTTCCAGCTGTAATGCATCGAGGCCATGGCGAGCACATAGATGATGACGATGACGATAAGGTTTTCCACGGCGTCTGCGTTGCCGAGGAAAAGCACCCATGCGATAGATCCTGCGGCGTACAGCGACGCACCTATGCCGATGACCCGATACGAAGGCGTCGGCGAGATATCTAGCAGAATGGAGACGATGGCCCAGAACATGAGATGGGAAAACGAGTCGTTGAGCCTCATCAGGGTGTCGAGCAGTGCGGGGTCGGCATGCGAGTCTCCCGCAAGAATCATCGACACGGAAAGCGTGATGATGATGGTCACGAAAGACGGCTGAAAGCGCAGGCGTAACGGCCAATTCGCCGTGCGTCCGAGGGCGACGTATGAAAAGACGGCGAGAGCTGCGGCATAACCGAGCCAAAGCCACGGATTCGATGTCATGGAGGGTTCCCCGACGGCATCCATGTGCCCTTCTCCCCAAAGGCCCACGAAGCTCAGGCTTCGCACGGTCGCAAGCAGTAGGGAGGCCGCCGCTATGAGGATGAGTGCGTTGCTCGTTTCGTTTCGCCCTTCGGCCTCGGAAGGGGTGCGCGGTCGTGAGGGGATTCCAAATACCGTACGGCCGCCGCTTTTTTCGCTGCTTCGTTGCTTAAGCGCGGCGTGGCGGGCGCATTGAAAAAGCGCGGCGGACAGAATAGGCATCAAGACGACGGTTGATACCTGCAGTTCGGCATGCGGAGAATGCTCTACGAATGCGACGAGCGCAGGTTCGACGACGAGGGAGAACGTCAAGCAGACAATGGTGCAGAAATAGGTTTGCGTTCGTGCGAGAAGCAGGACGAATCGGGCGGTGAGCCAGAAATATCCTATTCCGAAAAGCAAGAGTCCGCCGATGGAGAGGATGACGGGGGAGAAGACGCTTTGGCTCGAGGCGATGGCGAAACACGCCGTTCCCATGCAGGCGAGAAGCGCCACGGCGGGCCACAAGGATGCGTCCACCTCGCGCGTTTTTCTTGGCAGGATCGTGAAAATCACGCTCATGATGAGGATGCCCGCAAGAAAGAACGCGCGCGGGTTCACGGGAATTCCCAGGCTCGCGAGAGCGTCCGTAAAGCCAGGCGTATGTCCTGCGAGCGTGCACCACGTCAGGTTCACGGTAAGGCCGACAGCGGCGAAAAGCGCGCAAAGGCCGGCATCCTTGAAAGATGCGAGCATTTCCCCTCCCCTGGTTTGTACAACGAGGTCCGAAGACGTACCTCTTCGATGCGAGCCGTTTTCGATATGTTCAACATTGTCCGTTAAAACGGCGCAGCTGTCTATCGCGAACGTTCGAGCAAAGGTCCCAGGGGGTGTTTTTCTCACATCAACCAAAACGGGCTATGCCTTTTACCAGGCATTTAGCGCGGATGTGTTGATGCGCGCGCGTATAGCGCAGCGGTATTGTCCTGTGCGTAAGGCGGGCTTTGGAAAGCCCGGAGGGGCGACGGCGGGTTCGTTTTCGATAGGGCGAAGCGGGCCAGCCGTCGCGAAAAGAGAAGGGGGAATGATGAAGAAGGTGACGAAGCGTGGCGCCATGGTGACAGGCATCGCGGCAGTGCTCGCAGCGTCGGCTCTCATAGTGCCTGCTTTTGCTGCTGACTCGGCTTCCACTGCGGACGAGATCGTCCGAGGCGGAGAGCCGGACGGCGACGTTCAGTATCCTGGCAAGGAATACATCGTCGAAAACTACGAGAAGTGGGACCAGATCGCTGAGGACTACGCGCCTGAAGTTCGCCAGCTTCCCAACGGCAAACTGGTGCAGCGTACGCCGAGCGAGTACGAGTGCCCGAACTGGATGCAGCAAAGCTGGACCATTTCGTACAACACGTACTATCTCGACGCCGACAAGAAGGGGTGCAACTCCTGCCATGCCGACCTCAACGAGACGATTATGGGCATGGAATACCGCCATGCAGTGCTTCCTAACAAAGATCTCGAAACGTACAGCGATGTCGAACAGTGCATCACCTGCCATCGCGACAACGGCGATGAGTTTGGCCGCTTGATACACGGTATTCATTTCAACAGCCGTAATACCGAGAAATTCTCCGAAGGCCTCAACGGCACGTGCGATTCCTGCCACAGCGCTACGGGCAACGGCGAGGGCCTTCAGCTGTGGGAGAACGTGAAGTACGAGGCGCTCGGCGATAGCATCACGACAGTCGAAAACGTCGAGGGAACGTTCAATTTCACGCAGGACAAGGTTCAGAGCATGGACGAGCTCTACAGCTACGACTTCGTTCACGGCTACTACGACCACATGCGCTATGCCTGCAGCGAGGCGGCTCTTGATCTTGAGCTTCCGCAGAGCATGATGGACGAATGGGAAATCACCATCGAGGGCAATGTGCCCAATCCCTACACCGCAAAGCTCGTTGATCTGATCAAAGAGGCCGAAGAGGCCGGCGTCGTGGTGACCAAGCCTTCCAAGATGGTCTGCGAGCTCAACCCCATCGGTGGCGGCGGCATCGGCCAGACTGAAATCACGGGCATTCCTGTAAGCTGGCTTATCGAGCGTGCGGGCGGCATGACCGAGGGGACGAATTCTGTCCGCTGCGTGCGTGCCGACGGCTCCTCCAAGAGCGGTATTGACGTCGCCAAGCTCGAAGACAATTATCTGGTCTACAAAATGGGCGGCGAATACCTCGATGCCCGTCGTGGCTTCCCCTGCACCAACTGGGTTGAAGGCTATGACGCGCAGATTTTCAGCAAGCAGCTTTCCGGCTACATGGTTTCTTCCGACGTCATGGACGAGCGAGTATGCGGTCAGGTGAACCAGGAGGATGCGCATGTGAACCGCCCGAACGCAACGATCTGCGGAACTCCCGAGGGCGTCATTATCGAGACGGGCAAGCCCTATACCTTCCAGGGTTACGTGGACGCGTTCGACCATAAGGTCAAAAGCATCGAATTCTCCATGGACCACGGCGAAACGTGGACAACCTACGACCTCGGGGACACCGATGTGAATCGTTGGATCTGGTGGACGTTCGAGTGGACCCCGCCCGAGCATGGCGCATATTGCCTGAGCGTGCGCGCCACTACTGAAGAGGGCGAAGTGAGCTATCGCGAGCACGAGGTCATGGTGAACGCGAAAGACGAGCTGCCGGCGGAAGACAAGGTCATCAAGGCTGGCGGCCCCGATTCCGATCTGCCCTTGATGTTCTCGACCGGCCTTGAGAACGAAGAATAGAGCGAAGGAGCGTTTTCTTATGAACAAGAAGAAAGCAATGGCTGCAGGAGCGGCTGGTGGTGCCCTTCTATTGGGAATGACCGGCGTTGCCGTGGCGGCGGGCGGTCCTGCGATTCTGGACGGTTCGGATGCCCCCGAGGGCGCGACGCACGAAAACAACGGGTATCAGATTGATTCCCATACGTTGATGCTCGAGGAGAGCGACTATACCAAGATTGCCAACAAGGAGGGCGCGTTCTTCTTCAACCAGGACGGCGTGACCCCCAACGATGAGTTGTTCAACGTGTTCGGCACCGCCATCACCTCGATGTGCTCCAAGCCTGCCAATGAGCTTGTGGTGGGCGAGCCCGCCGAAGGCGTCGCGACGTACTACATCAACATCGGCGGCAACATCAAGGAAAACTTCTCCGTGAACCTTGAGGATATGGAAGAGGAATCCGAAGAGCAGACCATGGTGTGCTCGTGCGCGACGGGCGCTCCGTTCGGTCAGGCCGCCGTGGTGGGCGTTCCTCTTGCGGCCGTGGTCGATATGGCCGATTTGGAAGACGGCGTGAACACCGTGACCGCGTACGGAGCCGACGGCTTCGGCCAGGCGCTGCCCCTGCAGTACTGCCTCGATCGCGATGCGCTTCTGGTCTATGAGGTCAACGGCGAGAAGCTCAAGAGCGAGACGGGTCCTTCCGCTCAGCTGTGGATGCCCGAAACCGTTGCCCGCTACTTCACGCGCAACGTGGTGGATATCAAGCTGACCGCCGAGGAGCAGGTTCCCGACGTGCAATCCGTCGATCCGACGTATCGTAACAAGATCGAGATTATGAACAGCGCCGACGGTTGCGTGTTTTTCGCCGGCAACTCCATTACGTTTGAGGGCGTGGCGGACGATCTGGGCAGCCCCATCGAGGCGATCGAATTCTCCTTCGACGGCGGCGAAACCTGGACCGAGTGCCCCACCGAAGGCGCTACCGCCGACAAATGGGTGAACTGGCAGTTCGAGACTTCGTTCGAAGAAGCAGGCGAGTATCAGCTCACCGTTCGCGCTCGCACGGCTGACGGAGTGGTCTCTCCGCTCGAAGCGAGCCTTTCGTTCGAGGTTCTGTAACCTTTCGGGCGGTTCTTGCCGAAGCTGGGCATGCTGAAGACGAAATCGCGGCTCTGCTCTTGATTTGTCTTCGCATTGTCTTCGCATATTCTCGTACGCCCGCGCAGGCGACGCCCCCTCCTTTTCGTCGCCAAGAGCGCTTGCGGCCCCTTTTGCTATCCGTGCGAAAGGGGCCGTTTGTCGTTCGCGGACGGTTACGCTTGCTCCACGACGTCATAAAGGCTTCGTCGATCGCTTACTCCGAGCTTGCGATAGATGTTGCTCACATGATGCTTTGCGGTTCCTTGCGCGATGACCAGCTCGTTGCATACGTCTTGTACGGTGCGTCCGCGCACAAGCAGACCGAGTACCTCGGCTTCGCGCGATGTCAGTCCTGCGGATTTTGCTATGGCGTCGCAACGCTGCGAGAGCGTGGGTTTTTCGTCATCGAGCGACGCACGCGGGGTTTCGTAGCATTGCTGCAGGTCGGTTTGCGTGAACAGAAGCGTTCCCGCAATGGCGAGCGCGCCCAAGCACAGTGCGGCAAGGGTGACAAACGAGGAGTCCCAGGCCATGTGCGGCATCATGGCCGCTCCGACAACCGACCCGAGAAGCGTTCCGCCGCGCGACACGAATACGGCGGTTCCAAAAATGCGCGTCGTGGGGATTTTGCACCGAAATGCCAGGTCGGTCGATGCAAGCATCAGAAACATGTCGAGGCAATAGATGCCCATGGCAATGAGACCGTTGCCTATGAAGGCGAACGACGGCGGCAACGCTATGAGGGCCATCAGCCCTGCCGCTATGGCGGGTATGACGGGACGATAGAGCGCGGTAGTTTCAGACGGCGGCGCGCTGAGGGTGAGATTGAGAGCGAACGCCCCTATGGCGATGCCAGCCACGAACATAGTCATGCCCATGAAGTTTCCCGAAGAAGCGTTTGCGGCGACGTGAGGAACGATGTTTTGGCTGATTCCCCACACCATGCTGAGAACCAGCATGAACGCGATGGCTTTTATGGAGGAGACCCTGTTGATTGTATGAGGCGAAAGTCCTTGCATTCTTTTAGGCTCGCTTTCGCACGAATGAAGAATAGTCGCCGAAAGCAAAGGGAAGGTGCAGACCAGAAGACCTGCGAACGGATGGGGGAGGGCGAAGACGCCGAAGAAGAGCAGGAATGCGAATGCATAAGAGAGGTAGAGATGCCTTCCGACCCGCCCCGTTGCAAGCGTTCCCCAGAGCTCTCCCCACATCATGAGAAGCGATGCATTGCCGAAGGATATGCTTGTGAGCGAGAAGACCAGGGCGACAACTTCAAGGCTTGGGTCGCTGAGGTACGGTGCGAACATCAAGACGAGCGTGCCGAAGGCCATGGAGAAAGACGACCCCATGAGGTCGAACGGTCGCTTGGGACGCAAAGCGCTTTTCTCGCTTGCCGCCATGACGACAAGGTAGCCAAGCGTCGTGCACGCTATGGCGAGGGTCTTGAGAGAGATGCCCGAATGGGGCGTATCGTCGATGATGGCACTCGAACAGAAAGCGGCCATTTGCCACGCCGGCCAAAACCCGAGTCCGATTAGATGATGTCGCGCCAGGCTGCTCGTGTGCGCTGCGGGCTGTCCCATTACTTCCCCTCCTGTTTATTCGAATGCAGGCGATTATAGCGTTTTACCTGATGGATGCCATATGGTCCAATTCGGCCCATATGGCGAAATGGGTCGCAGCGCCGATTGGGCGCGGCAGCTGTCCGTGGCATGCTTCATCTGTCGACGCAAGAGGAGACAAAACAAAAAGGAATGCTCTTGCGGCGTACAAAATCCAAATACAGGAGGAGGGAATCATGAACGAAGGGATTTCGCGTCGTATTTTTTTGACCGGTGCGGCATTTGCCGGGGTTGCCGCAGCGGGCGCCGGGCTTGTCGGCTGCTCGCCTTCCCAGGGCGGCGGCGAAGGGACTTCTGGCTCCGAGACCGCTGCAACGGGCGAGGCTCGCTATGAGTGGGAAATTGCCCCGGAGCCTATCACCGATATCGCAAAGACGGTCGATACCGACATCCTGGTTATCGGTGCAGGCCTTGCCGGTTGCGCAATGGCATGCTCTGCTGCCGAAAACGGCGGCAAGGTGACGGTTGTCGAGAAAACCTCGAGCTGGAATGGGCGTGGCGGCGGATTCGGTGCCATCAACTCGCGTTATATGGACGAGCTGGGTATCAAGGTTGACAAGGTGAACGCGAAGCAGCATTGGATCGCCCAGTGCGCAAGCCGTGCCAACGAAGACCTCATCGTCAAGTTCTTCAACAATTCGGAAGAGGCTAGTAACTGGCTGCTCGACAAGGTGGAGGCCATAGGCGGCAGCGCCATGGTGGGTGCGTTCTACAGCCACGACGACGTGTATGCCGAACAGCCCGGATACCACATGCTCATTCTTCCCGAGGATAGCGGCCTTACTTCGACGGGCTTTGCCGGTACCGAGATTCTGCACAACGGCGCCGTTGAGGCTGGTGCGGAGTTCGTGTTTGATTCTCCGGCGGTTCAGCTTGTCAAAGAAGGCGAGAAGGTGACTGGCTGCGTTTGCGAGACGTCCGAGGGCTATGTGCAGTACAACGCGAGCAAGGGCGTGGTGCTGTGCACGGGCGATATCGGCGGCAATCTTGAGATGTGCAAAGCGTACGCTCCCATTTGCGTCGAATACGGTCAGCCGCGCAGCCAGTACACGCCAGTGGGTGTGAACACGGGCGACGGTCACAAGATGGGCATGTGGGCTGGCGCGCAGCTGCAGGACCTCCCGTTCCCGACGATGATGCACCCGCAGGCGTTTTGCTGGTTCCACGGTCCATTCCTGTTCGTGAACGACAATGGCGAGCGCTTCATGTGCGAAGACACGTGGGTCCAGGGCAAATCCCTGGCCATTAATCGCCAGCCCAACGGCGAAGCGTGGTCCATCTTCGACGCAAACTGGGAAACCGACCTGGTGAACGGCCTTCCGTATGGCGGCGGCATGTTCTGGGATAGCTTCCGCCCGTATGGTTCCGACCTGAGCCTGGCTCCCGAGTACTTCAAGACCCAGATTCCCACCTATATTGAAAGCGGCATGGCATATCAAGCGGACACGCTTGACGAGCTCGCCGAGAAGATCGGCTGCGACGTCGAGACGTTCAAGGCCACGGTTGAGCGCTACAACGGTATGTGCGAGGCGGGGGAAGATACGGACTATTACAAAAAGCCCGTGTTCCTGACGCCGGTCAAAGAGGGCCCGTTTTATGCGCTCAAGGTCGGTCCCGCGCTGCTTGCGGTTACGGGCGGCCTGAAGACCAACGTAGATTTCCAGTGTCTTGATGCCGAAGGAAAGCCCATCGAAGGCTTGTATGCGCTCGGCAACTGCCAAGGCGACATCACCGCGGTGGACTATCCGATTAACGTTGCCGGCAACAGCCACGGCCGTTGCATTACCTACGGCTATCTGCTCGGTCGAGACTTGGCGAAAGCGTAGGCGCAAGCGCGCGGATCAATTCTCGCAAACGCATACCCCCTCCCTTACGCGTTTGCTTTCACGAAAAGGGGCGAGCCGTTTGGCCCGCCCCTTCATTTGTTTGCCGATGGCGGTGATTGCCGCTGCGCGTTTCGATGAAGACGATGCATTTCTTATTCGGCTGCGTGTCCGGGTTTTGCTCGTTGGCAGTTAGCTTTGCGAGACTTTCTCCAAGACGCGCCCCAGCGCTTTCACGAAGGTGTCCGCGTGCGATTTTTCGCAAATCAGGGGCGGAAGCAGTCGCAGCGTGCGCGGGCCCGTTGCGTTGAGGACGAACCCTTCGTCAAGCATGGCGGCAACGATATCGTGCGCGTCGGGCATGCCTTCTGCAAGGTCGCATCCGATCATGAGGCCTTTGCCGCGCACCTCGATTACGTGGTCAAGCGCGGAAAGGGCATCGGAGAGATACGCGCCCACTTCTTTGATTTTTTCGCGATAGCCGCCCTCGTCAAGCTCGGAAAGAACGGCATGGGCGGCGGCGCAGGCGAGGGGGCTTCCGCCGAAGGTGGTGCCGTGGTCTCCCGGGCGGTATACGTCTGCGATTTCCGCCCGTGCGGCACAGGCGCCCATGGGTACGCCTCCTGCAATGCCCTTCGCCATGGTGAAGATGTCGGGAACAACGTCGAAGAGCTGGAAGGCGAAAGGTGCTCCGCAGCGGAAGACGCCCGTCTGTACTTCGTCGCAGATCATGAGCGCGTCGTTTTCAAGGGTGAGGCGTCGAACGGCCTGCATGAACGATTTCGTCATGGGGTGCACGCCGCTTTCACCCTGAATGGGTTCGAGCATGACCGCGCAAATGTCCTTGCCGTGTTCGGCGAAGATGCGCTCGAGCTCGTCTTCGTTGTTCGGGGTGCAGGGGAGAAAGCCGCCGGGCAGGGGCTGGAAGTCATTCTGGAGGCGGTCCTGCATGGTTGCGGCAACCGTTTCAAGCGTGCGTCCGTGGAAGCTTCCCCTGAGGCAGACGATGGTGTTGGCGCTTTTGCCTGCGCGTTTCTGGCGAAGGCGGGCGAGCTTCATGGCGCATTCGTTGGCTTCGGCGCCGGAATTGGCGAAAAACGTCTTCCAGGCGATTTCCTCCCCCGATGCGGATTCGTCGGCACGTTCGGCGGCGTCGGCGCGTTCGTTGGCAAGCTTGTTGATGAGCTCGGCCACTTCGGCGCGATGTTCTACGTAGAAGTAGTTGGAAACATGCAGGAGGTTTCCGGCCTGTTCCTGCAGCGTCTTCGTTAGAACGGGGTGGTTGTGGCCAAGGCTGCATACGGCAATGCCGGCGAGGAAATCGAGGTAGGTTTTACCGGTGGAATCGGTAAGCTTCATGCCCGAACCCTGTACGAATTCGACATTGTTGCGGGCAAAGGTGGACATGACGTAGCGGTCTTCGAGCTCTTTTACATGGGCGAGCGACTGGGATGGCGCATTCATGGGTTTCTCCATTCTCTAGAGTCTGCCATACCTGATGGTGCGGGTGGTAGGTCGGTGGTTGCGGGCGCGGCGTTGGCTAAGGAATGCATGCGAGCAGCTCAAGGCCGGTGTTTTCGGGCAGGCCGCATACAATGTTGGCGCATTGGACCGCCTGGGCCGATGCGCCTTTTCCAAGGTTGTCGATGGCGCACATGCACACGGCAACCTGCTCTTCCTCGTTGACCGATACGTTGACGTGCGCGCGGGCCGTTCCTTCGACTGACGCGGTTTTGGGCCACACGCTTTCGGGAAGCACAGAAACCAAAGCTTCGTCGGTATAGTGCTTTTCGTAGAGCGCGTGAAGATCGCAGGTCGTGGTCTGCTTTGCGAGGGGAATGTAGACCGTGGAAAGAAGTCCGCGGCGAAGCGGTGCGAGATGCGGCGTGAAAATGACATGCGCCAGGTCACCGTCGTCAAGGCGCGGGTGAAGGCGGGCGTAAGCCTGGGCTATTTCTGGCGCATGGCGATGGTGGGGAAGCCCATACGCTTCAACGGATTCGTCCGCGGAGCAGAAGTGGGTCTTTTCCGTGGCCTTTCGTCCGGCTCCGGTGACGCCGGATATGGCATCGATGATCATGGGGACGTTTCGCGCAAGCCCTGCGTGCATGGCGGGCGCGGCGGCGAGGATGGACGCCGTGACGTAGCAGCCGGCGCACCCTACGACGACGGCATTTCCTTGGGCGTGCTCTTCGGCAAGGCGGGCGAGCTCTGCGCGCATGGTTTCGGGTTGGCCGTACACGGCGTGTTCGAGGAGTTCCGGCGCGGTGTGGGTGGTTTTGTAGATGCTCTCGTAACGGCTCTTGTCGGAGAAACGGAAGTCGGCAGAAAGGTCGACGACGGAAACGCCCGCCTCCGCAAGCCGTTGTGCATGCTGCATGCCAGCGGTGTGGGGAACGGCGGTAAACACTACATCGCAGGAAAGCAACGATTCGTCATCATGGGGTACGAGGTTTGTCTTGGGGTAGACATGCTCAAGTGCCGGGTAAAGCTTGCCCATTTCGGTGCCCGCTTCGGCTCCTGCCGTAAGGGCGACCGCCTCGAAGACGGGATGCTGCGCGATCAGCCTGGCAAGCTCTGCTCCGGCGAATCCTGTTGCGCCGACGATTCCTACGCGTATGGTGTCCATCATGACCTCCGTACCCCGATGTATTCGTGACTATGCATTTTACAGCATTAAAATTCATAGTTATCCATCGAATTGGAGCAATGTCGGGCTCAAATACGCCTTTGGGCACTCCCCATGCGATTGATGATTTCCTGGCGCGAATGCAGGTCGGTTTTAGCGTAGACATGCTAGATATGCACGCGTACGGTTGCGGGCGTGATGCAGAGGTCTTCGGCAATTGCCTGCTGGGTTTTGCCCAGGGCATAAAGCGTTATTGCCTCGGCTTCACGGTCGGACAGGCCGAATTCTTCCTTTAGTTTTTCTGCGTCGTGCAAGATGAGCTCCTTGCGCATGGAAGCGCTGCTGAGCTGCGTTTCTTTCAGGCCGAGCAGTTTTTCGAGGCGCTGCGTGTTTTCCTGCGCGGCTCCTGCGTCGCTGTATGCCGTTTTAAGAAGCCGGATGAACGCGAACGGCGAGTCCCCGCGCCGCTTAAAAACGACGATAGAAGTAATTTCTCCGCTGTTTTTTGGTGGTGATGGCCGCCGTACCGCTGACTTTCGTCATGTGGCGGACCGCATGATGGCTTGTCGGGAAAAAGCGGACTAGGCGCTTTGGCGCCAGAGAGACCGGGCACCCCCGGTCTCTCTGCGTGTATGCAGCCAACAGGTTCGTGCATGCGGCCATCGGCTTCGACGGGTCGATTCTGTGCTCGTGGGTGCTCTGTGCTTTCGAGAACTTCGGACCTTCTCGGGGCGCATCGGGGAGGCGGCTGCGAAACGTTGTCGCGCGTTTATGGTTTCTAAAAGAAACCGCATGTCATATGCGGAAAATGCACACATTTTTTCGTTAATTTTTATTGACGGGACGTTGGGTCATTTTTATACTGAAAAAGTTCGCTTTCAAAAGCCCCGTACTTGCTGCGCAAAAACAGGGCACAGCGCTTAAGGAAGTCCAGATCCGGCGGCGTTGGTTTGGCGTAGGAACCCGAACAGTCTTGTTGCCAGCACTTTTGAACTAGAACAAAGATTCTATTGGAGGATACAGTGAAGACGTATTACGCAAAGCCGCTTGAGGTTGAGCGCGAGTGGGTCGTTATCGACGCCACCGACCAGGTTCTGGGTCGTGTTGCCGCTAAGGCTGCCCATATTCTCAAGGGCAAGCACAAGCCGCAGTACACTCCCCATGTTGACACCGGCGACTTCGTCATCATCGTGAATGCTGACAAGATCCGCATGACGGGCACCAAGGCTACCAGCAAGGAATACTACCGTCACTCCGGTTTCCCCGGCGGCTTGAAGATGGAGACCTTCGCTGAGGCTATGCAGAAGCATCCCGAGCGCGTTATCGAGCATGCTGTCAAGGGTATGCTCCCCAAGAACACGCTTGGCCGCAAGCAGGGCAAGAAGCTGAAGGTGTACGTCGGTCCTGAGCATCCGCATGCAGCTCAGAAGCCTCGTGAGATCAAGATGGAGGAGAACTAACAATGGCAGGTGAAGCAATCTATTACGGCACCGGCCGTCGTAAGAACGCCGTTGCTCGCGTCCGCTTGGTCCCCGGCACCGGCAAAATCACGGTTAACGGCCGTGATGGTCAGGAGTACTTCGGTCGCGAAGCTCTCGTGAACTACGCTGCTGCTCCTTTCAAGGTCACTGACACCCAGGGTCACTTCGACGTCATCGCTCGTTGCAATGGCGGCGGCGTGTCCGGTCAGGCTGGCGCTCTTCGTCACGGCATCAGCCGTGCTCTGCTCGAGGCTGGCGAGTATCGCCCCGAGCTCAAGAAGGCAGGCTTCCTGACTCGTGACCCCCGTATGGTCGAGCGCAAGAAGTACGGTCTCAAGAAGGCCCGCAAGCGCCCGCAGTTCAGCAAGCGCTAAGCATTACATATATCTGTATGCTTCAGAAAGCCCGCTTCGGCGGGCTTTCTTTGTGCATCGGTATTTTGGGCGATTGCGCAACGGTGCTCAGGCTGGTCCTTCGTGGTGTCGGGATGGTATCGGTTCCGCTTGAGGCCGGCTCGTTAATGCTGCTACGAATGGAATCGAAAGAATGCGCGCTACTGCGTCCATCGGCCTTTCAAGCATGGATTGCATGCATGCGTGATTTCGGAATGCGAAAGAAGGTTAATCGTGGCTGATAAGACGAAGACGAAAAAAGAGGTGAAATTCCGTCACGGACTGCTTGCCTTCGCCCTGCTCGCGGCGGTCATGTTCGGATGCGTCGTGGGCCTGGGGTCGGAGCCGCAGATTCCCATGGTCGCGGGTTGCGCTATTGCGGGTGGTATCGCGATGTATTTGGGCAACAGCTGGGAGGAGGTGCTCAGCGGTGTCATGAAGGGCGTTCTCGATGCCATGGAGGCTGTGCTTATTCTGATGTGCATCGGCATGCTTGTGGGCACGTGGATCCTCTCTGGCACCGTGCCGACCCTTATTTACTACGGGCTTAGCGTAATCAGCCCCGAGCTGTTTTTGCCGGTGGCGTTCCTAGGAACGCTCCTGGTGGGCATTGTGCTGGGATCGTGGGGCGCTGCTGGCACGATTGGCATTGCGTTCATGGGCATCGCCGCCGCGCTCGATATTCCTCTTGGGATGGCGGCGGGTGCTGTCGTTGCCGCTGCTTATGTGAGCGAGATCGCCTCGCCTCTAACGGACGGCCCGGTGCTGTGTGCGGCCATCGCTGACGTAAGCGTGTTCTCGCTGTGCAAGAAATTCCTTCCTATCGTTATTGCGGTGTGCCTTGTGAGCGTCGGGCTGTATTTCTTCATTGGCAATACGTTAGGAACGGGGATGACAGAGGCAGGGGCGAGCCAAGTCGATGAGCTGCTCTCCGCGCTCGACCAGTCTTATGCGATTGGGCCCGCGACCTTGATTCCTCTCGTGGTCATGATCGCCTGTATCGTCATGCAGGTTCCTGCCATTCCTTCGTTTTTGCTCGGTGTGCTTCTGGCCATTATCGAAGCGGTGTTGTTGCAGGGGGCCGACCTGGGCGTTGCCGTGGCCGCGGCGAATACCGGCGTGGTGAGCGAGACGGGCTTCGAGGTGCTCGACAGCCTGTTCTCTACAGGAGGCATCGAAGAGATGCTGCCGACCATTTCCATCGTGATTCTGGTCATGGCCTATGTGGGCATCCTCCAGCACACGGGCCTCATGCAGTCGCTTATCGAACCCATTACCTCGAGGCTTAAAAGCTTCGGGTCGCTTTCTGGAGCAACCGTCGCGAGCGGCGCCGCATTCAACGTGCTGCTTCCCGACCAATATCCGGCCATCGCGCTTTCGTGCAAGATGTACGGCGATGCGTTCAAGGAGCGCAGCGTTCCTGGCGAGGTCTGGAGCAATATCGTGAATTCGAGCGCAGGAATTACCTCCGTTCTTGTTCCGTGGAACACCTGCTCAATCTACATGGTCACGATTCTCGGCGTGGCTTGCGTAGAATACTTACCCTTCGCCTTCTTCTGCTATCTCTATCCTATTGCAGTCGCCATTGTGGCGGTTCTGCTCGGAAAACGTTTTGGCTGGACGGCTTGCGCCGAAAAGCCCGCGGCTTAGCTTCTTGCGTTCGGCGGCTTCGACGTCATGCTCGTCCGAAACCGCCGTATATCTTTGGGGCCTTCTTTCGATTTGTGAACGCGTCGCGGTGGCTTCAGAGCTCTGCTCAGGGTTTGTCGGGTCGTGTTTGTGCTTGCGCGTTGAATGGGTCGAGGCGTTTCGTGTTGGTTCGCTTCGTTTGTGTGGTCAATGTGGCTGAGTATGGAGAAACGCGGATGCTCTTTTCGCGGCGTGTGGTCAAATGGGGGTGATATGGAGAATTCTTCCCTTAATTGCGAAGAACCGTCGTCGCTCTGAACAGGCAATATGCAATTGGCTGTTTTCAGGTCATCTTGGTTAAGCGCTTTTCGATGGGTAAACGGGTGCAATACGGCGGTGGACGGCAAGCATCCTTCGCCATATTAGGGCTTTTGACCATGAATGCTAAACAGGACGGAACTACTTCGCCACATGATGCGTTTTTGGCCAATTCCGAATCAATTGTCCATCGCTAAGAAGGGACTTTGCGAGAAACCAAGAAAGCCGCCACTGTGGCGGCTTTCTTGCATGCGGATAATTCAGCGCGGGTGCGCGGGTGCGCGGGTGCGCGGGTGCGCGGGTGCGCGGGTGCGCGGGTGCGCGGGTGCGCGGGTGCGCGGGTGCGCGGGTGCGGGCGGTGCGCGGTGCGCGGGTGCGCGGGCGCGGGCGCGCGGGTGGCGGGTGCGCGGGTGCGCGGGCGCGGGTGCGCGGGTGCGCGGGTGCGCGGGTGCGCGGGTGCGCGTTTCGCCGGGGACTCTATTTCTCGTACGCCAGGTCGGCAGGAGTCCAATCGCGCAGAATGGGAATCATCTTGCGTGCGATATTCTTAGCGCCTTCAAGGTCTTGTTCGCGGTAGTTGCCGCATTCAACTTCGGTTGCGCCGGGAACGTCGCCCTCGAAATCGGCGATGAAAGCCAGCATGTCGTTGATGAGATCGATGGCAACGGCAGGTTCCATATTGCGCACGAGGAAGTAGAATCCCGTGCGGCAGCCCATAGGTCCGACGTAAATAACCTGGTCGGACAGCTCTGTGCTGCGAACATAGGTGGCAAAGAGGTGCTCGAAGCTATGAATGGCCGCGTAGGGGAGATAGGTGCCGCAGTTCGGCTTCACCATGCGAATGTCGTAGGTGGTGATGTCGCCGTCGACGCGGGAGGTGTACATGCCCTCGACGAGTCTGGTGTGGTCTACCTGAAAGCTTGCAATCTGCTTCAATTCCATAGGGTGCTCCGTTTCGCGCTAAGAGGCCCCTTTGCGGGACGCTGTGTATCTTTTGGTTGTCGTACAGAATAGCGCACTCAGAGGGAAAGCGCGCGTTGCGGGGGCGTATTGCCTCGCAACGAGGAGAAGGCCATGTGTTGCGGGCGCGTATCGTCGGATGGCGAAGGGCGGGCGCGCTGCGGGGCAAACGGGAAGAGGAGCGTGTCGCTGAGCCGTTCGTTCGCGACGTTCGTGCATGTTATCCTGTTCGTCATGAAAACGAATCGAAATACACGCGGCGTTTTGCTGGCTCTTATCGGGGGCACAGGCTGGGGTTTTTCCGGCGCATGCTCTCAGTATCTTTTCGCTCAAAACGTCGATCCTCTATGGGCATCGGCGGTGGCTATGACGGTTGCCGGAGCCGCTCTGATGCTCTATGTTGCCATGCGTAGAAGGAGATCGCTGCGCGCATTGCTCTCGAACCGGCGCTCCGTCGCTCGGCTGGTTCTGTTTTCCCTGGTAGGACTCACGCTTTGCAGGGTGACGTATTTGCTGGCCATTCAATATTCGAACGCGGGCACGGCAACGGTCCTGCAAGACGTCGGCCCTGTTCACATTGTCGTGGCAGCGTGCTTTTCGAAGCATCGCCCTCCAAGCGCGAAGGAAGCCGTTGCGGTTGCATGCGTGGTGCTGGGAACGTATTTGCTTGCCACGCATGGTAGCCCCTCGACCATGGCTTTGTCTTTCGAGGGCGTGTTCTGGGGACTGTCTGCCGCTGTTGCCGTGGCAATCTATTCTCTGCTTCCCGGGTCTCTCATGAAAGAATACGGGAGCGTGTCAGTTGTCGCATGCGGCCTGCTTTTGGGCGGAGCGGTGCTATACCTAGGTGCTGGCTGCTGGAATCGAGCTCCCGATCTTGACATTGCGGGGCTGCTCGCCATGTACGGTGGTCTGACGGGCGTCGGTACGCTCGTGGGCTTCGCGGCGTATTTGACGGCCATCAACGACATCGGCGCCCCTCGCGCACGTCTTCTGGCGAGCGTCGAGACGGTTTCGGCGACGCTGTGTGCATTCTTCTGGTTGCATACCGAATTCGCCGTGATGGACGTGATCGGGTTCGTGCTTATCATGGCGACGGTCTTTCTTTTGGCGAAGAAAGTCGATGCAAGCCAAGAGAAAAAAAGCCATTCGAGAGGGCGACGCCGGCTCGCTGGAAGGGAAAGGAAGTTTTTGATGATGCAGCCTCCCCGCATTGCGGGCGGTATTCTTGCGAAGGTGCTTGCCGCGGCGCTATTTTTCGTTGTGGTGGGTATCTGCGCGCTGTTCCAGGGTGGCGTCATGTCCTATCTAGGGTTCGAATACGAATCCGTCGGCGCGTTCTTCCTCTTTTTCTTTTTGGGGTATCTGATTTGCACCCCGTTCGATTTCATCGTTGAGGCGATTCCTGTGGCGCTCTTTAAAATCGGCGTGTTGAAAAACGAAGAGGGCGTAGGTTTTTATGCGCTCCACACCGCCGCGGACGCGCTTTTCACGGCCGGCTGCCTTGCGGTGGTCGATGCCTTTATGGATTCCGCGTCTGCATCATGGGCGGCGCTTGCCGTCTCTTCGCTGGCGCTTGCGGTTGTCGATTCGTGGATGGATTACCGCTTCATGAAGCGGTTGTCCGATGCGGGCGAGATGAACGCAAATAGCTAGCGAACGCAAAGAAGAGGCGACCCCCCCAGCGTCTCGGTCTGCTCACGTTTGTCGGCGCGTGAACGCTCTTTTAGCCTGCAGTGGTAGAATGCAGAGGTTCATTTATCTGAAAGGAGCACTTCATGGCTCGACTTTTCGGAACCGACGGTGTGCGCGGCGTTGCAAACGTCGATTTGACGTGCGAACTCGCATATCGCCTGGGACAGGCATCCGTTGCATTCATGGGCAAGACCATCGTGCTCGGCAAAGACACGCGTAAAAGCGGCGACATGCTGGAAGCGGCCGTCGTGGCCGGCATCACCAGCGCTGGCGGCGACGCGCTTTTGGCCGGGGTCATTCCCACGCCGGCCGTTGCGCTGCTTACGCGCGAGCTGCATGCCGACGGCGGCATTGTCATTTCCGCTTCCCACAATCCGCCAGAGTACAACGGTATCAAATTCTTCGACGCCCAGGGCTTCAAGCTGCCTGATTCTGTCGAAGACCAAATTGAGCAGTTCATCGCCGAGGGTGGCCTTGAGGGTGCGGTCGAGCGCGTGCTCCAGCAGGGCGAAGAGGCCTCCATGCCTGCGGGTGCTTTGGTGGGCGTTGCTGTGGAGGTCGAAGACGCCTGCGAGATGTACATCGATCACGTGGTGAACTCCATCCAAGCCCAGGGCGTCGATTTCTCGGGGCTGCATGTGGCGCTTGATACCGGCCACGGAGCTTCGTCTCTTACCAGCGCGGAGGCGCTTTGCCGCCTAGGTGCCGAGGTAACGGTCATCAACGACGATTTCGATGGAAATGACATCAACGTCGAATGCGGATCGACCCATCTGGGCCCACTGTCCGAGCTTATGGCGGAAAGCGGCGCCGACGTGGGCATTGCGCACGATGGCGATGCCGATCGCGTGATGATGCTCGCTGCCGACGGCACGGAGATTGACGGCGACATGATGGAGGCCGTGCTTGCCATCGACCTGAAGAATCGCGGCTGCTTGCCGGGCAACGTCGCCGTTTCCACGGTCATGACCAATCTGGGCTTCGTGCATGCAATGCGCGAAGCGGGCATCGAGGTGCTTCAGACCAAGGTGGGCGATCGCTATGTGCTTGAGGCCATGCGAGAAGGTGGTTACGTCCTTGGCGGCGAGCAGTCGGGCCATATGATTCTGCTCGAGCACAATTCCACGGGCGACGGCCTTATGACGGCATGTCAGTTCCTGGCGGCGGTTCGTCGAAGCGAAAAGCCGGTCGAGGAGGCTATCAAGGTCATGGTTCGCTTCCCCCAAACGCTGATTAACGTGCGCGTGAAGGACAAACATGCGCTTGACGGCAACGAGGCAATCTGGGGCGCCGTGCGTACCGCCGAAGAGGCCATGGGGGATTCCGGCCGTGTGCTGGTTCGTACCAGCGGCACCGAGCCTTTGGTGCGCGTCATGGTGGAGGCCGAAACGCAGGATGTGGCGGATGCCCACGCCCGCACCATTGCCGATGTGGTGGAAGCCCAGCTGGCGTAACTTCATTTCGTATATGCAGAGGGCCGATGCAGTTCACAGTTGCATCGGCCCTCTTCGTTGTTTCAAGATGTGGCTGCAGTCAGTCGGTGCTGCGGAGATATTTCAAAAGCGCCCTGATGCCAAGGATAAGCGCCACGATGAGCAGCACTCCGGCAACGAGGGGAATCGCGAAGACGGCAGAGATGATTGCCAATTCGGGAAAGCCGAGTCCAAAAATTTTCATCAGGGCTCCTTTCTATTCCGATATGAACATTGTACCAGGTCAAATGCGATTAAGATGCTTCAGCAAGATTTTCTGGCTATAGGCGAATAGGTGTCGAAAGATTGAAATGGGGCCGTTGACAAGACATCCTGCCTTGCAAGGAATCGCCTAGATGCCGAATGTGGTTCTATGCCGTCGAGCATGCGCGTCCCTGCGAGCCTCCTTTTTTTCTGCCGCTTGCAGCAATCTCGAACCTTTGGTGTTACGAATATTGATTTAGTAATACCTTTGCCTTATGGTGTTACGAGTTCTTAAAAAGTAACACTCTTGAGTGCGGCGCGAGGCCGCGCCGCTGTTTCTAAGGAGTAGCCATGTCAGCATTTCCCACGAATATGACCCGCCGCCGTTTTGCGCAGCTGATCGCCGCCGGAGGCGCGAGCGTCGCATGCGCCGGCGTGCTTTCCGCATGCGGGGGCAAGGGTTCCGACGAAAGCTCTTCTACAGGTGATGCCGAGGCGAAGAACCAGGTCATCGTTGCCATGAACATGAACAGCGAACCGGCCGCCGGCTTCGACCCCTTCGTGTCGTGGGGCTGCGGCGAGCATGTGCATGAGCCCTTGATCCAATCCACCCTCATCACCACGGACGCCAATCTCGAGTTCGTCAACGACCTTGCTACGGAATATTACTGCGCAGACGATGGAATGACCTGGTATTTCACCATTCGCGACGACGCAAAGTTCACCGACGGAGAGCCTCTGACCGCATCCGACGTAGCGTTCACTATTAACGGCATCATCGAATCCGAGGCGGCCGAGGCCGACCTTTCCATGGTCGAAAAGGCTACGGCGACCGACGACACACATGTGGAAATTGCCATGACGAAGCCTTATAACGCGCTTCTGTACACGCTTGCCGTCGTGGGCATCGTGCCCGAGCATGCCCATGGGGAGGATTACGGCGCCAAGCCGATTGGGTCGGGCCGTTACATGCTTGAACAGTGGGACCGCGGCCAGCAGGTTATCCTGAAGGCGAACCCCGACTACTACGGCGAGGCTCCCAAGATGGAGCGCGTCGTGGTGGTCTTCATGGAGGAAGACGCCGCACTTGCCGCAGTGCGTGCCGGTCAGGTGGACATTGCCTACACGTCTGCCACCTACAGCGACCAGACAAGCGAAGGCTACGAGCTTTTCGCGTGCGAAACGGTTGACTCGCGCGGAATCTCCCTTCCGAGCATCGCTGCGGGACAGACCAAGGCCGATGGTGCGAACGAATATCCCGCCGGCAACGACATGACTTGTGACTTGGCGGTTCGTCGGGCCATCAATTACGGCGTGGACAGGCAGGCCATGATTGATATCGTACTCAACGGATACGGCACGCCGGCGTACAGCGTATGCGACTCGTCTCCGTGGGGAAGCTCCGATATGAAGGTCGAAACCGATGTCGAGGCTGCGAAGAAGCTGCTTGACGAAGCCGGATGGGCCTCGGGTGAAGACGGCGTTCGCTCGAAAGACGGCATTCGCGCGGCGTTCGACATGTATTACGCGTCGGACGACTCCGTTCGTCAGGCGTTGGCCGCCGAGTTCGCCGACCAGATGAAAGAGCTGGGCATAGAGGTGAGCATCAAGGGGGCGAGCTGGGACGACATCTATCCTCACGAGTTCTCTACGCCCATCCTGTGGGGCTGGGGCTCCAACGCGCCGACGGAGCTCTATGAGCTCACCTATTCGCAGGGCTGGGGCAACTACGCATGTTATGACAATGCCGAAATCGACAGCTATCTGGACGAAGCGCTCGCTGTTCCTTACATCGAGGATTCTTACGAATTGTTCCAGAAGGCGCAGTGGGACGGAACGCAGGGGGTTGCCCCTCAGGGTGCGGCTACGTGGGTGTGGCTTGCCAACGTGGACCATCTGTATTTCAAACGCACCGGCCTCGAGGTTGCCGAGCAAAAGCCGCATCCGCACGGGCATGGTTGGAGCCTGGTGAACAATGTCGACCAATGGAGCTGGGCGTAGCGTTCGTGCGGCTTCGCAGGAACAAAGAAAAGGTACAATAACAACCCTATGCTCAAATTCATCGCTCGACATATCGTCAAATTTGCGCTGCTCATGCTTGCGGTAAGCGCGGTGGTGTTCATCCTGGTGAGCCTTTCGCCGATTGATCCGGTGCAGGCCAACGTGGGGCAGGCTGCCTACGTGAGCATGAGCGAGGCGAAGCGCGCCCAACTGGCGTCCTATTGGGGAGTCGACACCCCGTTGTGGGAGCGCTATGCGAACTGGCTGGCTGCGTTCGTTCAGGGCGACATGGGAACGTCGCTTCGGTTCAACGCGCCTGTTTCCGAGGTTGTTGCCGCACGGTTCTTGAACTCGTTCGCGCTCATGGCCATCGCCTGGGTGGTAAGCGGCGTTCTCGGATTTGCTCTGGCGTCGCGGCCGGCGTGTTTAAAGGGCGTTGGCCCGATCGCGTGGTGAAGGGGTATTGCTTCGTGCTTGCCTCCACGCCGACGTTTTGGCTCGGTCTTGTGGCCTTGATGGTGTTCTCCGTGTGGCTTGGGTGGTTTCCGCTGGGTTTCTCCGTTCCCATTGGCATGTCTGCCGCGGACGTGACGCTTGCTGACGCCGTGCATCATATGGCGCTTCCCGCGCTGGTGCTGTCCGTGGTGGGCGTTGCCAACATCGCTTTGCATACGCGCGAGAAGCTGGTCGATATTCTGGAGTCCGACTATATACGGTTTGCCCGCGCACGCGGTTTGAGCACGTGGGCGGCGGTTCGCCGTCACGGTCTGCGCAATCTGGCGCTTCCCGCTTTGACGCTGCAGTTCGCGTCTATTTCCGAAATATTCGGCGGCTCGGTCCTCGTTGAGCAGGTGTTTTCCTATCCCGGGCTCGGTCAGGCGGCCATTACGGCCGGTCTTGGCGGCGACGCCGCGCTGCTTGCCGGCATTGCTGTTGCGTCGGCTGCGCTTGTGTTCGGGGGCAACCTGGCTGCGAATATTCTCTATGGCGTCATCGACCCTCGCATGAGGAAAGGGGCGCGTCATGCTTAAAGAACCTGCCGCTCAGGCCGCGGCTTCTCAGGGGGCTTTTCCTCTGCGCAGGGGAGCGTTCGCGCAGCGCCCGTTGACCGAAGGCGTGCTGCTCCATGCCCCTTGCGCGAAACCATCGAACCGTATGGCGACCCTTGTGAAATTCGCCATTGCCGTAGCGGTGCTTGCGTCGGTGGTCGCTGCCGGCGTCGCTTTGCAAGACGCGGCGAGTGCGACGGATTTCACGCAGAAGAACCTGGCGCCGAGCCTTGCTCACCCGTTCGGAACCGACTGGATGGGACGCGATATGCTGGTGCGCACCGTGGCGGGGCTTTCCACCAGCGTGTTGGTGGGGCTTCTGGCCGCGGGGGTCTCCTCGGTCATCGCCGTGGTGCTCGGAACGGCGGCCGCTCTGGGAGGGAGGCGCGTCGATGCCGCGGTAACCTGGCTCATCGACCTTATGATGGGCGTCCCTCACATTGTCTTGCTCATTTTGATCTCTTACGCGCTCGGTAAGGGCTTCTGGGGCGTTGCCGTGGGCGTGGCCATCACACATTGGCCGAGCTTGGCGCGCGTGGTGCGTGCCGAAGTGCTGCAATGCAAGGAAGCGGATTTCGTGGCGATGGCTCGAAGGCTTGGGAAAAGCCCGGTTTCTATAGCCGTTCGTCACATGCTTCCGTATGTGTTTCCCCAGTATCTCGTGGGCTTGATCCTGTTGTTTCCCCATGCCATATTGCACGAAGCGTCCATTACGTTTCTGGGGTTCGGCCTTCCGCCCGAGCAGCCGGCCATCGGTATCATCCTCAGTGAATCCATGGGCTATCTTTCCGCCGGCATGTGGTGGCTCGCGGCGTTTCCGGGTTTGGCGCTGGTGGCTGTCGTGCTGCTGTTCGACATGGCCGGGTCCAGCTTGCGTACGCTTGTCGATCCCCACACGTCGCAGGAGTAGCTATGGCAGGACAGAACAACGAAAGCGTGTTTGCGCACGAGCAGACCGACCATGCTTCGGCCGAGCTGCATCATCACCATAGCCACGCAACGGCTTCGAAGCACATCGGCGGGCATCATCTGCTCCAGGTGGAAAACCTCGGGGTTTCGTTTTCCATGTACGATTCGTCGACAGACGTTTTTTCGAGCAAAACGAACGGTTCAGGTCATTCACGACCTGAGCGTTTCGGTGCATGCGGGCGAGATTGTGGCCGTGGTGGGCGCGTCGGGCTCGGGCAAGACGCTTTTGGCCGACTCCGTCCTGGGCCTTTTCGAGCCGAATGCTACGGTGACGGGAACGATTTGGTTCGACGGACAGCAATGCGACGTGCGAGATCTCGAGCGCTTGCGCGGAAAGGGTATTTCGCTGGTTCCTCAAAGCAGTGCGAACCTCGACCCTCTCATGAAGGTGGGCCGTCAGGTGCGTGGCGTGGCGAAAGACGCCGAAGATGCGAAAAGGCGCGCCGCCCTTCAGCGGGAGCTTTTCGCACGTTACGGCCTTGAGCCGCAGGTTGCCGATCTGTATCCGTTCGAGCTTTCGGGCGGCATGGTCCGGCGCGTTCTTCTGTGTTGCGCGCTGGTGGACGAGCCGAAGCTCATCGTTGCGGACGAGCCGACGCCCGGACTCGACCTTGACCTGGCCGTGAGGGCCCTGGACGATTTGCGCTCGTTCGCTGACGGGGGAGGCGGCGTCTTGCTGATCACGCACGATATCGAACTTGCGCTGCGCGTCGCCGACCGCGTGGCGGTGTTCAAGGACGGCACCGTGGTGGAAGAGACTGCCGTCGCCAATTTCGCTTCTCCGGATTCGCTTCGCCATCCTTTTACCAGGGCGCTTTGGCACGCGTTGCCCGATCACGATTTCGACATCCCGGAAGGCGGTGGGTCATGCTAGAGGCGCTCGATATCAGCTTCGCCTATCCGGGAGGCAAGCCGCTGTATGACGGATTTTCGTTCTCGATGGACAAAGGAGAGCGCGTGGCGCTTTCTTCACCGAGCGGTACGGGGAAGACCACGCTGTGCCGCGTTCTCTCCGGCTATCTTCGTCCGCAGCAAGGCAAGGTGCTCGTGGACGGCGTTGCTTTGCCGAAGCGGGGGGCGTGCCCCGTACAGCTTATAGGCCAGCATCCCGAGCGCATGGTCGATCCGCGCATGCGCATGCGGGCCGTTTTGGAAGAAGCGGGCCAGATGCGCAGCGATCTGTGCGAAGCTTTGGGCATTCGCGAGGAATGGACGCTCCGTCATCCGCATGAGCTTTCGGGTGGGGAGTTGCAGCGGTTCTGCATCGTTCGCGCCTTGGCGTCGAACCCGCGATATCTCATCTGCGACGAAACGACCGCCATGCTCGACGCCGTGACGCAGGCGCAGGTGTGGCGCTTTCTCATGGACTACACGAGCAGCCAGGGGATAGGCGTTCTGCTGGTCTCGCACTCTCCTGCGTTGCTGCGACGCGTGGCCACTCGTGTGGTCGAGCTGTAGGGGCATTCTTTATCGTTTCTTCTCGTCAAGAACGCTTCGACGCGCTAAGATGGGCGATTGCTTCGCACGCCGACCGTTTGCGTGCCATCGCTTCGCATGTTCGAGCGTTTCGTGCGCACTCGGTCTTTCCCGTGTCGGTTCGTTTCATGTATCCGTTCGCTTTACACGTTCGGTCGGATGAACCGATTTTCGCAAAGCGCGCTCGTTGTCGTCAGAAAGGACCGATTCCCATGCGTACCGCTCGTTCTCGTATGCCGAAAAGCTTTTCGCTTGAAGAGCGTCTTGCGGGATGTGCCCGGGCGGTGGAGTCTCAGCCCTGTTCATGGGCCGGTTCGTGGTGCAGGCGGATGCCTCAGGAAGGGTCTTTCGCCGAACGAACCTTTCGCGACAAGCCATACGAACGCGTATGCCTCGATCTGGGGTGCGGAAAAGGCGAATATACGGTGGCGTGCGCGAAGGCGAATCCTGACGTGCTGTTTATCGGGCTTGATATCGAAGGCGTGTGCGTGATGCGTGGTGCCGAGCGCGCTTTGGCCGAAGGCGTTTCGAACGCGGTGTTCGTGTTCGAGGATGATCCCGACCTCGATCTTTCGACCATGTTTGCCTCGGGCGAGCTCGATGCGATTCTGCTGAATTTTTCGACGCCGTTTCCCAAGAAGAAAAAAGCCCCGCTGCGTTTGCCGTACGTGGACAGGCTCATGGCGTATCGCGCTGTTCTGGCCGAAGGAGGCATGGTGCGTTTGCGTACCGACAGCCAGCCGCTGCGCGATTTTTCTCTGACGCAGCTCGAGCTGGCGGGCTATGAGGTACGTTGGTGCACCGACGACGTGCGCGCGATGTTTCCGGAAGAGCCTTGGAGCGGCTATGAGAACAAGCTGGTTGCCCAAGGCGCTACGGTGTATGGCTTTGAGGCGGCGCCGCGCATACCGGGCCCCGACCCGGAAAGCATCGTGCAGACTGCTCCATTGAGTCTGGTGAGCTATTTGCCCGAAGACATCGAGAACCTGGAATATGTTCCCCACGGCATGCAAGGCTGCGTGGAAAACATGCGCGGCCGCCGTGCGAACAGGCGCGCGAAGGGCCTTCCCGAATGGACGAGGCCGATTATCTAGAGGGGCTTGGCCCTCTTCCCTCTGTTGCAATCCCAACAGAGCGTCCATAGGTTTTCCTCAACTGTCTGCCCTCCCTGCGATACGGGGATTTTATGGTCGACTTCCAATAGCACATCATGGCCGTCGACGGCTCGCCGCCCGCAGAGCTGGCATCGATAGCCATCACGTTTAAGAATTTTATAACGAAGGGACTTCGTCATGAGGGCTCTCTGGTATGCGGCGCTTTGCTCGTAGTCCGACTGCTTTTTAACCTTTTCGAGGAGTTCGCTCAACTCCTTCAGATTGAATCTCATGCTGTCTTGGTAGCTGTTGCGGCCCTTGGGACTTGTGTACTGCCATTTCAGTGTCATCGTGAGTGGTGCCGGTTGGTGCGTTTCCTTGTCGAACAGTTCCTTTTCGATTGATTGGTACTGGCTACTCGAAAAGAAAAAACGAGGCAAATCTTCTGGTGCAGTGTCATTTTCGAGGATTGCAGTGAGTTTTTGCCTGTAGTCGCGATAGTTGGTTTCGTTTTCTCGAGCGGTATGGATAAGTCCAGTGTATTTATCGAAGTCGTCGTAGATTATCTTGCATATTGTTTTTCGCGGGTCGAACTGGTCGAATTGTCGTTTCGATTTAAGACAGCGTGGAGGGATTTTGCACTGCCGATTGAGTGTCCTGTCGAGCTTTGATTCTAATTTTTCATTTTCTATCTCAAGTTGACTAAGGGCGTTCGAGTGGGATTTGACGAAACTGTACCTCTTGCTTCGTATTGCCAGTGCTGCGATTAGGGCTCCTAAGGTGCTCACTGCGAGAATGCCCACTATGATTAAAATGTCTGAGTTTAAAGACGCGCTTGCGTTGAGTTCCATTTTTCTCCTGATACCTTTGAAATGCTCGCTATGCCTCTTGTGATGGGACCGTGCATGCTATTTTGCTGCCGATGTGGGCATTTGTCGAGAATGTTTTAGCGCTCTCTCGTGCTGGTATACTTTCATCAATTGTATTGTCGATGCGAAGAAGGTTCTCGCATGAACGCTAAAGCTTTGATTCTTGCTGCGGGTGCAGGCACTCGCATGAAATCGGAGAAGCCTAAGGTGGCCCACGAGGTTTGGGCAAACCGCTTGTCCGCTGGGTCGTCGACGCAGCGCACGATGCCGGCATTTCCGACGTTATTTCCGTCCTCGGCCATATGAGCGAAAAAGTGGCTCCTTTGGTCGAGTCCGACACTCAAATTGTCATCCAGACGCAGCAGCTTGGCACGGGCGATGCCGTCAATGCCGCTCGTGAAGCCATGACCTGCGAAGACGGCTCGATTGCCGAGGGCTCTTTGGTTGTCCTTTCGGGCGATTGCCCGCTGATTACCCCCGAAACCATCTCTGCCCTTGTTGCCAAGCGTGAAGAGACGGGTGCTGCGGTGGTGGTGCTCAGCATGAAGATGGACGATCCTTTCGGATATGGCCGCATTGTGCGCGAAGGCGAGGGCGATTCGGTTGCGCGCATCGTCGAGCAGAAGGATGCAACGCCGGAAGAAGCCGCCATTGACGAATGCAACGCCGGCTTCTATTGCTTCGATGCGCCGGCGCTCTTCGACGCGCTTTCTCGCATTACGAACGATAACGCACAGGGCGAGTATTACCTCACCGACGTGCTTGAAATCTGCCGCAACGACGGTCGCGACGTGCTTGCGCTGCTTACCGATGACGCCGAAGAGGCTATGGGCGTCAACTCCCGCATTCAACTGTCTCAGGCAAGCGTCGCCATGCAGCATCGTATCAACCAGCGCCACATGGCCGCCGGCGTTACCATGTGGGATCCCTCCACGGTATGGATTGGCCCCGATGTCGAGATAGAAAACGATGTCGAGCTATTGCCCATGACGTTTCTGATGGGAAAGACTTCCGTTGGCCGCGATAGCGTTATCGGTCCCAATACGCGCCTTACGGATACCGTGGTAGGCCGCGGCTGCCGCATTGACGAGACGGTCGCCGAAGGCGCGCGTCTCGACGATCGCGCGACGTCCGGTCCCCGCGCATACCTGCGCCCTGGCACTCATCTGTGCGAGGGGGCCAAGGCGGGCACGCATGTGGAAATCAAGAAATCCACCATCGGTGCCGGCAGCAAGGTTCCGCACCTTTCCTATATCGGCGATACCACCATGGGATCGGGTGTCAATATTGGCGCGGGTTCCATCACCTGCAACTACGACGGCGTGAGCAAGCATGCTACGGTTATCGGAGACGATGTATTCGTCGGAAGCGATTCCATGCTGGTTGCTCCCGTGACCATTGGCGAAGGTGCCATCATCGGCGCAGCGTCGTGCATCACGCGTGATGTTGAGGCTGACGCCTGCGCTTGAACGTGCCGAGCAGCGCCAGATTCCGGCTGGGCATCCAAGCACATGGCGAAGCTGCGCGATAAAAAAGCCCAGGCGCAGCAGGCGAAAGCTGAATAAGTTCGCGCAATAGGGCATAATACGCTTATACGTACACGCGCTCCTGTTCGCGTACTTGGCGGGCAGGAGCTTCTTTCGGCAGAGGTCTTGAGGAAAATAAGGAGCGATCATCCATGACCGAAATGAAGAAGAGCATAGCCGTTTTCAGCGGTTCCGTGAACCCCGAGCTTGCTGACCAGATTGCCAATGAGCTGGGAGTCTCCCTTGGCAATGTGAAGCTCGAGAAGTTCGCGAACGGTGAAATCTATGCGCGCTATCTTGAGAGCGTGCGCGGCGCCGATGTGTTCTTGATCCAGTCCGTCGCCGGTGCTCACATCAACGACGCTCTCATGGAGCTCTTGATTATGATCGATGCCGCCAAGCGTGCGTCTGCCCGCACCATTTCGGCTGTTATTACCCATTTCGGCTATGCGCGTCAGGACCGCAAGGCTGCTCCGCGCGAGCCCATCACGGCGAAGCTTGTGGCCGACCTGCTTGAGACCGCTGGCGTGAACAACGTGATTACGATCGACCTTCATCAGGATGCTATCCAGGGCTTCTTCGACCGTCCGGTCAACCACATGACCGCCATGCCCATCTTCGTCGACTACTTTAAGAAGAAGGGCTTTGACCCCGAGAAGCTGTGCGTCGTTTCTCCCGACGTTGGGCGTGCTAAGGCCGCCAAGAAGTTCCAGACCATGCTTGGCAGCGATATCGCGATTATGCACAAGGACCGTCCGCGCCACAACCAGGCGGAAATCACCGCTTTGATTGGCGATGTCACGGATAAAATCTGCATCCTCAACGACGATATGATCGATACGGCGGGCTCTCTTGTCGCCGCCGCCGAAACGCTGAAGGCGAAGGGCGCTGCGCAGGTCTTTGCATGCGCGACGCACGGCATCTTCAGCGGCCCGGCATATGAGCGCATTGCCAATTCCTGCATCGAAGAGGTCGTTGTGACCAACGTTATCCCTGTTCCTCTTGAGCGTCAGACGGGCAAGATCAAGGTTCTCTCCGTTGCCCCGTTGTTCGCAAAGACCATTCGCAACGTCTACGAGAACGGCTCTGTTGCATCTCTGTTCGAATAAGGACATGTGCGCATGCGTGCGCGTTTGACGTTTCGTTATCAATCGGCCCGTCGCCTTGTGCGGCGGGTCTTTTGTATGGGAAGGTGATGGCGCGCCGAAGTAACGGACTTGCAGATGCGCGGAAAACCTCCTGCAGCCATCTTCGCGGACAGGCCGTCTTGCCATGTGCTTCGGGCCTTCTTCGTTGACGGTCGTTTACGGGCGCTTGTTCTCGTGGGTAAGGAATCTATGCGGAAAGGTCGCGTATGAAAACCATCATGGATTATCTGGCGACCGAGTTCGCCACATTCGAAGAGGTGCCGTTTTGCGCGGTCGACGCGCTTGTTCTTTCCGAGTTCTGCATGGTGCGCATGGAGAAAGTTATGCCTCCCATGCGAGAAGAGAAGACGCTCGGCGGCATTGCTGCGGCACGTTTGCGCTCGGTCTTGGCGTCTCAGCGGGGCCTTCGGTTCAAAGATGCGCTTCTTGCCGAGTATTACGACGAGATGTTCGTCGGCCTTGTTCCCCATAAGATTAAAGACCTCATGCTTGCCTTGGCGGCGAGTCCCCGGTTTCGCGATATGCATATGAGCGAATGCGCGAGCGTGTTCGACGAGAAGAACAACACGCAGTTTTCCGCGCTTTCGTTCTCGTATAAAAGCAAATTCGCCTTTGTGGGGTTTCGCGGCACGGATTGCTCGTTTACGGGATGGCGCGAAGATTTCGATATGGCCTATATGGATCGTGTGCCTTCTCAGACGGGCGCGTTGCGGTACTTGGAAGCCGGTGCGTGCCGTCTGCCGAAGACGCTGTATGTCGGCGGCCATTCCAAGGGCGGAAACCTCGCCGTGTACGCCGCGGCGAAATGCGACGAGAAGACACGCAGGCGCATCCGGCGCGTGTACTGCCTCGACGCTCCTGGTTTTCGTTCGGGCATGTTTTCCGAAAACGAACGTGCTGCGGTTGTTCCTCTGATAGAGCGCTATGTGCCGCGTGAGTCGTTGATCGGCATGCTCATGAAGCACTCTTCTTCGTATACCGTGGTGAAATCGAGCGCTTCCGGCGCTTGGCAGCATGATCCTTTCACATGGGGGATAGACGGCTTCGAATTCGAGACGTGCGACGAGCTTTCCCAATCGGCTCGGTTCGCGCACGACGTCTTGAACGATTGGCTTGCTCGCTACGACGACGAAGAGGCTCGCGTTATCGTGGACGCGATGTTTTCGGCTATGCGGGCGAGCGGGGCGCAGGATTTTGCCGAAATCATCCAGCCGGGGCCTAGGACTCTCGCGCTGCTGCGGGACGCTGCCAAAAACACCGACGAGAAAACGCGGGCTACGCTCATGGACGCTATCGGGGATCTGGCCGAGGTGGCGGCGCGCCGTGCATGGTATGGGCAGAAAAGATAAGGGCCGATTATGCGCGGATCGGTGCCAAGAAGGCTCAGCACGGGGTGCGTGTTTTGTGCATTTCGGGAAGCGCTGCGTGACGCATGGCACAATTCTTGTCGAAATACTGCAAGGAGGAATGCATGCGATTGATTGTTGGCCTGGGAAATCCCGGCGACGACTACGCCCATACGCGCCACAATGCTGGCTTCGATGCTATTGACGATTTGGCCGAGCAGCTTAGGGCTACATATTGGAAGACCGAATGCGGCGCCCTGACCGCAAAGGTGAAATACCGCGGTGAGGAGCTCATCTTGGCCAAGCCGCAAAGCTATATGAACGTCTCGGGCGGGCCGGTGAAGCAGCTGTGTGCTGCATACGGAATAGCACCTGCCGACATCGTGGTCATACATGACGAGTTGGATATAGACCCAGGCACGGTTCGCATCAAATTCGGCGGCGGCTTGGCGGGGCATAATGGCTTGAAGTCGATCGCCGACAAGCTTCAGACGAAGGATTGGACGCGCGTGCGCGCAGGGATCGGTCGTCCTCCGGGACGCATGCCTGTTGCGGACTGGGTTTTGAGCCTTCCGAAAAAAGAGGCGCGCGACGATTTCGACCAGGCCACGCATCTGGCGGCCGAAGCGGTGCTGTTCTTGTTGGAAAACGGCTTGGAGAAAACCAAGCAGCGCTTTAACTGACATAGCCTGCGTTGCCTGTCTTCGTCTGCTTGGTGTGCCGAGGAAGACGGCGCTGAAAAGAGAACGAGAAAAAGGACAGCCGAAGCTGTCCTTTTTCATGGAGGGGTTGGTGTTTGCGCCGTGTTGCCTTGAATGCATGCAGTCGACACGGCGAAATCGCACGTTTGCCACGTGTATCGAAAGCTCGGGGTTCACAGCCACGTCGAGCTTTTCGACGAATTCGGCCTGAATTCGTGACATCTTGCTCAAAGTGCCTGGCTTAGGCCGCTGTCGGCAGCGTTTTCGCAAGCCAAGGAGTAAAGACTTCGGGCTTTGTTTTTCGCTCTGTGGTCCAAAACGTCTGCGGGTTCATCTGTACAACCTCTGTTACTGCATCTTGAAATCGCGTCAAATGTGCGACAATGACACGTGAAAAAGAGTTCATGACCTAAGGCATGTGACATTATGACAGCGCAATTTCATGTGGCGTCGACCGACGAGACGCTTGTTTCATCTTTCCAGCAAGAATTCGGCTTGCCTCGCTTTATCGCCAAGACCATGGCGGCCCACGGTATCGAAAGCATCCAGGAGGCCGAAGCGTTTCTTTCGCCCGACCTTGCCCGCGATTGGCGCAATCCTTACGAAATTCCTGACATGGACCGAGCGGCCGACCGTCTTGAGGAGGCTGTTCGTTCAGGCCAGAAGATTCTCGTCTTCGGCGATTTCGACCTTGATGGCATCTCGGCCACAACGGTGCTTACCCGGTTTGCGCTTGGCGCGAACGTTACGCCGCTTATTCCCAAGCGATTCGAAGAAGGCTACGGCCTTACCCTGCAGCCCTTGAGCGGGCGAAAGGATACGACCCCGATCTTATTGTCACGGTGGACTGCGGCATCTCCTGAAGAGGAGGTTGAGGCGATCAAGGCGGACGGAATAGACGTGGCGATCACCGACCACCACGAGCCCGGCTCCACGGTGCCCGAGGGGGTTCCTGTTGCCGATCCGAAATGCGATCCGAAATGCGAAAGCTCCATTCTTGCTGGCGTAGGCGTCGCTCTCAAAGTGGTTCAGGTGCTCGGCGGTCGCCTCGGAAAGCCTCATCTGTGGCGTGATTACACCGATTTCGCCACCTTGGGAACGGTTGCCGACCTTATGCCTTTGCGTGGGGAAACCGCGCCTTGGTGGCGGACGGCATAGAAAAATGAACAAGCATCCTCGTCCCTGCATTGCTGCGCTCGTGGGCGTATGCAACGTGGCGGGAAAGCCCCTTTCTTCGACGAACCTCTCGTTTTCGCTTATTCCTCGCTTGAATGCGGCGGGACGAATGGGCATTGCCGATTTGGCTCTCGAACTTTTAATGACGGACGATTTCGAGGATGCTCAGGCGAAAGCCGCGGAACTCGACCGCGTCAACGACGAGCGCCGCGCGATTGAGGCCGACCTTGCCGAAGAGGCACGCGCGAAGGCGGATGCCATCTATGACGGCCAGCGTGCGCTTGTTGTGGCAGGCGAAGGATGGCACGAAGGGGTCAAGGGCATCGTCGCGTCTCGGCTGGTCAATGCGTTCGGCGTTCCATCCCTGCTCTTCACCATAGAAGATGGCGAAGCGCGCGGGTCGGGTCGAAGCGTTGGTCAGGTGAACCTATTCAAGGCCGTCGAATCCGCATCCGACATCCTCACGCGCTTCGGGGGTCACGGAGCTGCGGTCGGGGTGACCCTTCCGGCCGATAAGCTTCCGGAATTCTCTGAGCGATTGTGCTCGTATATGGACGAGCTCCCCGAGGACAGCTTCCATCCGCTCATCGAGATCGACTCGCTGGTCAATCTCTCGGAGCTCACAATCGAAAACGTTGAAGAGCTCGATCGTCTCGCTCCTTTCGGCCAGGAAAACCTGACGCCGCGCTACTTGGCACGCAACGTTCGCCTTGCCAACTGTCGCGCAGTCGGTGCGGGGAAGAACCACCTTGCCTGCACGCTTACCGACGGAGCTTCGTCGGTCGATGCGATTATGTTTCATTGCGACGGAATCGACTCCCTCATGGCCTGCGGAAGCGTGGTGGACGCTGCATTTCAAGTGCAGATCGACGAATGGCGTGGCCGCCGGACTGTCAAGTGCATGCTCGACGCCATAGAACCGGCCTGTCCATGCCCCGCGTTGCGCGCCTGTCTTCCGAGCGAGGACGTGGACTTCATTCGGGAGCTTTGCGAGGCGACGCGGGAGATGGAGGAAACCGCCGATTGCGGATGCGCTTCCGAACGGTGCCGCCGCCGCGGGCAGTGGGAAGAGGCCGCGTGTCGGGGGTCTGAGCTTCTGACGAAGAAGCTGGTGGAGGCGTGCATCGGAAAGAGGCCCCTGCATCCTTCTCAGGAGCGTGCGCTAGAGTGCCTTGACAAGGGCGTCAACACGCTTGCTGTCATGGGGACGGGGCGCGGGAAGTCGCTCATCTTCCAGATACATGCCGCACGCTGCGCCCTGAGCCAGGGCAAGGCAAGCATCCTGGTGTATCCGTTGCGGGCTCTCATCTCCGACCAGGAGTTTCATCTCAATGCTCTTTTCGAGCGGTTCGGTCTTCGTGCTGCGTCTCTGACCGGAGAGACGCCCTCGACTCGGCGCGCTGCGGTCTATGAGGGGCTTTTCAACGGAGGAATCGACGTGGTGCTCACCACGCCCGAGTATCTTGCGTGCCATATGGACGATATATCCGCATGCGGGCGTATCGGCTTCATGGTCGTCGACGAAGCGCACCATATGGCGCAAGCGGGTGCTGGCAAGAGGCCGGCCTACGATGTCTTGGGCGCGTTTGCTTGTAAGCTCGCAGACCCCGTGGTTCTCGCAGTCACCGCAACGGCTCCGACGGATGTTGCCTCTCATATCGTGCAATCGCTCGGCATTCAGGCAGTCGTGCGTGACGAAGCCGATCGGTGCAACCTTGCCGTCGACGATCATCGAAGCCTGCGCGACAAGGACAGCTATCTTGCCCGCATCGTCGCATCGGGCGAGAAGACAATCGTCTACGTGAATTCCCGCATGGGGTCGGTCGACCTCACACGCCATTTGCGCGCTATGGTCCCCCAGGTTGCCATGCAAGTCGGTTTTTACAATGCAGGGCTTTCGCGAGAGGAACGTTTGCGCATAGAACGTCTTTTCCGAGAGGATGTTCTGCGCGTTTTGGTGTGCACGTCAGCTTTCGGCGAGGGCATTGATATTCCCGATGTGCGCCATGTGGTTCTCTACGGCATGCCGTTTTCGGAGATAGAGTTCAACCAGATGAGCGGTCGTGCCGGTCGAAACGGTGCCGATGCAACGGTTCATCTGCTGTTTGGGTCGCGCGATGCCGCCTCGAACAGAGGTGTGCTTAACCAGGGTACTCCCGAACATGACGTCATGGCCCAGATATACCGCGAGCTGCGTCGTATGCAGCGTGAGGCTGCCAAGGACGCGGCCGCGAATTCGTCTGGGGCCTTCGCGTCGGTTTGCGGTCAAGAAAACGCCGTCGACGGCGGTGTGGCCAAAACGGAAAAAGACGTCCTATCCGTTTCTACCCACGATGGCGATGTTTTCTTTACAATGACTACCGATGGGTTGGCGCATATATGCACGCAGCGTTCGCCCCATTTTCCGATAACGCCCGATATGTGCGCGTGCGGGCTTGCCGTCTTCGAAGAACTCGGCCTCGTGCGCATGCGTTCGTGCTCGTGCGCATGCGACCAACGTTACGAGGTCCATGTGTGCGATTTCGGCGGAAGGTGGAATTGGGCGACAGCGTGCGTTACCGCGAAGGTATGGGGAGGCAGAGGCGTTTGCGCGCTTTACCGAATGGGTGATGCGCAGTCCCGCATCGGTTCTCCGCGATCGCATCATTCGACCTATCGTGCCCGATGACATGCAAGGGGAAGGGGGACGCGATGTCCGATGAGAAAAACGCTTCGCAGGTCGGTGCTCCGATCGACCCTGTTCTCGCCAGGGCCTCGGGAGCGTGGGCCTTCGAGATATACGAGGGCGGCATAGCCCCTTCCGCGAAGCCTTCCGAGGCAAGAGCTCTCGAAGTGCGCTTTGCGAAGCTTCAGAGAGTTACGGCGGAGTACATCAACGAAGACGACCAGGCTCTGCTTGAGAAAGCATATCGTTTTGCGAGCGAGGCTCACAAGGAGCAAAAGCGCAAAAGCGGCGAGCCGTTCATTGCTCACCCTATAGAAGTGGCGCTCATTCTTGCCGATTTGCGCATGGATGCCGACACGCTGTGCGCGGCTCTTCTTCACGACACGGTGGAAGATACGCCGACGACGGTCGAGGAAGTGTCCGAGCTGTTTAACCCGCAGGTCGCTCAGCTGGTGCAGGGCGTCACGAAGATCACGCGCATCGAAGTGGGGAGCCTGACCGATGAACAGGCGGCAACCATTCGCAAGATGTTCGTCGCCATGAGCAAAGACATTCGCGTCATCGTCATCAAGCTTGCCGACCGCCTGCACAACATGCGTACGCTTTCGGCCCTTAAAGAAGACCGTCGTATCTTCAAGGCGCGCGAAACGCTCGAGATTTACGCGCCTATAGCCCATCGTCTTGGCATAGGTTCCATCAAATGGGAGCTTGAAGACCTTTCGTTCTATTATCTTGATCCCGCAAAATTCGGTCAGATCAGTCGCATGGTGGCGGAAAGCCGCGTAGAGCGCGAGCGCTATCTAGCCGATGTCATAGAGACGCTCACGGGCGAGCTTACCAAAGTCAACATCACCGGCCACATTGCGGGGCGTCCGAAGCATCTGTATTCCATCTATCAGAAGATGACGAAGCGCGGCAAAGGGTTCTCTGAGATTTACGACCTAATTGCCGTGCGTGTCATAGTGAAGACGGTCAAGGATTGCTATTCGGTGCTCGGCGCCGTTCATGCGTTGTGGCATCCCATGCCGGGTCGCTTCAAAGATTACATTGCCATGCCAAAGCTCAACATGTACCAGAGCTTGCATACCACGGTCATAGGTCCTTCGGGCCGCCCTCTTGAGGTTCAAATCAGAACCGAGGAAATGCACCGTATGAGCGAATATGGTGTTGCGGCGCATTGGCGTTATAAGGAAAAGGCAGCAAGGCGGACGAGGCGTTCGATCGCCAGATTGCCTGGTTGCGCCAGATGGTGGACTGGCAGGAGGAGACGAAAGACTCTCGCGAATTCTTGAGCGATTTGAAGGTTGACCTGGCACCTACGGAGGTCTTTGTGTTTACGCCTGCGGGCGATGTCATGAGCCTGCGGAGCGGTTCGACGCCGGTCGATTTCGCTTACAACGTTCACTCTGAAGTGGGCAATCATTGCGTAGGAGCAAAGGTCAACGGTGCTATCGTTCCTCTTTCCTACGAGCTGCAGATGGGCGACCGCGTGGAAATTCTCACCCAGAAGAGCGCCACGCCGTCGCGCGACTGGATCAAAATGGTTAAAACCCCGTCAGCGCGCAGCAAGCTTCGCAGCTATTTTTCCAAGGTGAGCCGAAGCGACGACCTTATTCAGGGTCGAGATAAGCTCGCGCGTGAAATGAAGAAGCATGGTTTCGGGCTCGGGTCTACATCATCGGTACGTGCCCAGAAATCCGTTGCTGAGCAGATGGGCTATAAAGACGTCGAGGATATGATGGTTGCCATAGGTGCGGGCAAAGAGACTGTGCTGCATGTGGCCAACCGTCTTCTGAAGGTTCTCAATCCTCAGCCGATCGACGACACACCGAGCATTCCCATGATGAGCAGCGGCGTCATGCCTCCGCTCATCACATCGGTCAAGCGCCCGAACGTGCGCAGGAAGGCCCATGCTTCGAATGGGGTTATCGTCGCCGGGCTGGAAAACGCCCCGGTGCGTCTTTCGCGCTGCTGCAATCCCGTTCCGGGCGATGCAATCATCGGCTTCGTTACGCGAGGTCGCGGCGTGTCTGTCCATCGAGCCGATTGCCCGAATGCGAAAGACCTCATGCGCGACCAGGGCCGCTTGATCAAAGTCGAATGGGAAGCAACCGCAGAAACTACAAGTTCGTATCAGGTGGAGGTCTTTATCGAAGCCCTCGATCGCATGAACCTTTTGCGTGATATCATCAACACGTTGTCCGACACGGGCGTGAATGTGCTTGCGTCGAACACGGTGAGCCATTCTGACGGCATAGTCGAGATGAGGTATCTGTTCCAGGTTTCTCAGGTGTCGAACATAGAGAACATCCTGGAATCTTTGCTCAGGATCGACGGCGTTTTCGATGCGAGGCGTATGCTTCCAGGAGATGCGGCTCATAGGAAGAAATAGAAATTTCCGCGCTTGACGCGGTGACGCGAAGCCACCCCGGCCGGTTTCGGTCGGGGTGTAATATGCTGGACGCGAGAGCGGGTGCTTTCGCTGGTTGAAAGGAATGTTCGATGCGTGCGAACTGCAAACGTGTCGTTACCGATTCGAACGGTTGCGTCCCGGTGACCATTCTCGTTATCGGAATGATGGACAATAACTGCTTCATCGTGTCCGATGGCCGTGAAGAGGGGGCTCCTGCGCTCGTAGTTGATCCTGCGGGCGATCCCGAAGCTATCAAGAAGGCTCTCGGCTGGCTCGACCTTCAGTACATAGTTTGCACCCATGACCACAACGATCACCTGGTAGGTCTTCCCGAGCTCGCAAAGGCAACGGGGGCGAAGGTCGTTTCGAGCGTCGCGGACTCCAAAATCATCGAACGCGGGCAGGGCGGCTATTTCGGAGACTGGGATGCTGTCGCTCCCGTTCACGTCGACCGCAAGGTCAAAGACGGAGAAGCCATCAAGCTCGGTTCTCTTGAGTTCGAGGTCCTGCTTACTCCTGGTCACACCAAGGGTGGCATCTGCCTGTATCTGAAGGGATTCGATGGAAAGCCGGGCATCCTATTTTCGGGGCGATACGCTGTTCCGTGGCGCGACGGGGCGCGTTGATTTCGAAGGCGGCAGCGAACGCGAAATGCGCGAGAGCCTTCGTACGAAGCTTGCTCCGCTCCCTGATTCCACCATTGTCTATCCCGGCCATGAGGGCTTGACGACGATCGGCATGGAGCGCCGTCGCGTCATCCAGGCTTTCTAGCGGGCTTAGACCTGGCGCATTCGTGTGATCGGAGGACCTTTTGAGCGTCGAGCTTGGAACTTTTGTCGCGGGGCTTATGTCTGACCCCCTCATGCTTGCGGTGACCCTTCTCAATATCGGCGTCATCGTAGTGAACGGAGCAACCGATGCCCCGAACGCTATTGCAACAGTGGTTTCCACTCGCTCTATGAAACCGCGCCCCGCCATCGTCATGGCGGCCGTGTGCAATTTCCTAGGTTTGCTGGTGGTGTCGCTTTTCACGAGCGCCGTCGCCAACACCATCTTCAAAATGGTCGATTTCGGCGGAGACAACCAGGCGGCCCTTGCCGCCCTTGCTGCCGCGATGGTGGCCATCATCGTCTGGGGCGCGGCTGCCTGGTTTTTCGGCATACCCACGTCGCAGAGTCATTCGCTTATCGCCGGCTTGACGGGTGCGGCTATAGCCGCGGTCGGCAGCTTCGACGCCATCAACTGGAACGAGTGGATGAAGGTTATCTACGGAATCCTTCTTTCCACGTTTCTGGGTTTCGGCATGGGATGGCTTACTGCGCGCCTTATCGCGCGACTTTGCAGAAGAGCGCCGCGCAATAAGGCGAACCAGGTCTTTCATTGGGGCCAGATAATCGCCGGCGCAGGCGTCGCCTTTATGCACGGTGCTCAGGACGGACAGAAGTTCATGAGCATCTTCATGCTTGGCATTGCGCTTACCGCCGGATTAGGACAGCCCGCTGAATTAGCGCTTCCCGTATGGCTGATGGTGCTCTGTGCGGTCAACATGGGCCTTGGCACGGCGATCGGCGGAGAGAGAATCATCAAAAACGTCGCCATGAACATGGTGAAACTCGAGGTTTACCAAGGCTTCGCGGCGAGTCTTTCCGCCACGCTGTGCCTCATGCTGGCCACGTTTACCGGCATGCCGGTTTCTACCACGCATGTGAAGACTACGGCCATTATGGGCGTGGGGGCGGCCAAACGAAAAAGCGCCGTGAAGTGGCAGGTTGCCATTGATATGGTGAAAACCTGGGTTCTGACATTTCCCGGGTGCGGTCTCATCGGCTTCTTAACAGCGGAATTGTTCCTCCTGTTCGTATAAGGGGTTGCGCTTCGTTCGAACTGCGTGTGCGCGAAGCGTTTTGGGGAAGGCACGGTTATTGTCGTGCGAGCGAGAAAGGGCAGCAATGTCTCTTAAGCAGAAATTCAACTATTTCGACGCGTTCGAAAAGCAGGCCGATCTGGCATGCCAGGAGGCGGAGCTTCTTATTGAAAT